>JAYEHA010000472.1:0-7326 GCA_034659335.1 Bacillota bacterium | reverse complement strand
TAAATTATGGAAAAATTTCAGATTATATATCTGGAATTATCAAATGATTTGTAATGAAATGTAAGGTTTGAAAAAGTTATTTACAAAGTTCCTCTTGGATGCTAAAATGTATATAGTACCAATGAAGAAGCAAAAAGCTAAATGACCACTATATATAGTGGGTGCTTCGAAATCGAAAATATAAATTAGGGGGAGCTATGAGAGAGTTAAAAGTTATTAAACGTAACAATGAGCCTGTTATTTACAATGGGAATAAAATTATTTCTGCAATTGAAGCATCTATGTATGAGAGTAAAAAGGGTATAGATAATAGAGTTTCAAATATTATTGAAAATGAAATAAGACAAAGAATTTTAGTGGAAGATAGAACTTTTTCAGTTGAAGAAATTAGTGATTTAGCTGAAAATTTATTAATGAAATATGAGAGATATGATTCTGCTAAACAATATATATTATATCGTGATGATCATAAAAAAATGAGAGAGGGTACAAGAGAATTTTATTTAGATAAAATTGATAGTTATATTAATCGTAGCGATTGGAGAGTTAAAGAAAATTCAAATGCACATTATAGTTATGGCGCTTTAAATAGATATATAACTGAAATGCCATCTAAAGATTATTGGCTTTATAGAGTATATAATAAAAATATTAGAGATACTTTTAATAATGGAGATTTTCATATTCACGATTTAGGTGGATTAACAATATATTGTTGTGGGTATTCGCTTTTAGATGTAATTGTTAAAGGTATTAGAGGAGTTAGCAACATTCCAACTTCTAAACCTGCAAAGCATTTTAGAAGTTTATTAGCACAAGTTGCAAATTTAACAACTATTTTTCAAAATGAGATTATGGGAGCAGTAGCGTTTAGTTCTTTTGATACATTAACAGCTCCATTTGTAAAAGAAGAAAAATTAACTTATACAGAAGTTTTTCAAGCAATGCAAGGATTTATCTTTCAAATAAATTCTAATTCAAGAATGGGAGCAGAGCCAGCATTTAGTAATTTAACTTTTGATTTAGTTGTTCCTAGAGATATGGCTAAAAGAAATGTAGTGGTAGCTGGGAAACCATTAGATTATGATTATAGTGAGTGTCAAAAAGAAATGGATATGATTAATAAAGCTTTTTATCAAATAATGCTTGATGGAGATGCAGTTGGAGCACCTTTCCCTTATCCAATTCCGACTTACAATATTCACGATAGATTTGATTGGGATAATAAAGTACATGATAATTTATGGGAAATGGCTGGCAAATATGGTATTCCATATTTTGCAAATTTTATTAATTCAGATATGGATCCTGAAGATGCAAGAAGTATGTGTTGTAGACTTCGACTAGATAAAAGAGAACTTGTTAAAAGAAATGGTGGTTTATTTGGTTCTGGAGAAAAAACTGGATCTATTGGTGTTGTAACACTTAATTTACCACGATATGCATATAAGGCTAATTCAAAAGAAGAACTTTTCGATATGATTGAAAAGAATATGATTATTGCAAAAGAGTCTTTAGAAATTAAAAGAGAATTTTTGCAAAAACAATTAGAAAACGGATTGTTACCAGCATTTACTGAATATATTGGTTCTTTAAATAATCATTTTAGTACTATTGGTTATCTAGGTGCAAATGAAATGTGTGAAAACTTTTTAGGTGAAAGTATAAAAAGCGAAGAGGGATATCAATTAACATATGAAGTTTTAGAATTTATGAGAGATATTTTAAAAGATTTTCAAGAGCAAACTGATAATCTATACAATTTAGAGGCAACTCCAGCAGAAAGCACAGCATATAAATTAGCTAAAAAAGATGTAGAGTTATTTGGTGATAAAATTTTTACTCAAGGTGAGGATGCACCATATTATACTAATTCATGTCATGTACCAGTGAGTCAAGTAGAAAATATTGATCAACTTTATAAACATCAACATGAGTTGCAAGCTCTTCATACTGGTGGTACTGTTATTCATAATTATTTAGAAACTTCAATTAGTGGAGATAAAGCAAAAGAGATTATTAAATATGTTTCAAATAAATATAAAGCGCCATATACTTCTTTAAGTCCGGTATATTCTACTTGTAATGAACACGGTTTTCTTAATGGATATTATGAAAAATGTCCTTATTGTGGAGCTGAAACCGAGAGTTATCAAAGAATTACAGGTTATATTAGACCTATAAGTCAGTTTAATGAAGGAAAGGCTGAAGAGTTTAAAGATAGAAAGCAGATTCAGGTGCATTAAAATGATTAAATATAAAGGGATTATTCATAATGTGTTAAATGATGCTCCATTTATTGGAGCTTTAGTTATCGCGCCAACGTGTGGTAAAGGATGTAAAGATTGTATAAATGAACATTTAAAGCATAATGGAGTTTTATTTGAAGAATCGGCTAAGGATATTATTAAAAAAGTTAAGAGTAATGGTTTAAATAGAGGAATAATTATGTCTGGACTTGAATGGACTGAATCACCTGATTCTATGATAAGACTTATTGATGAAGCTTTAGAAAATAAATTAAAGGTAATATTATATACTCATAATAATGAAGAAGTTTTTTTAAGTAAATTTCCTAATTTAGAAAAAAAAGCAATTTATATTAAATTTGGAAGATATGAGCCACGTATGATAGCAGCAGAAAATGTTCATTATGGAGTTAGATTAGCTACTAGTAATCAATTTATAAAATTTTATGGAGCCTGTTAGAGGGCTTTTTTTTATAATATTAAAAAAGTTTTGTTGTTATATTAATTTGACATTAGGTGTATAATATTATAAATGATTTGTTGTTTGAGAGGAGACTGTATGAAAGATAATAATAAATATTATAATTTAGAAGTTAAGGAAGTAATTGAAGAACTGGAGACTTCAATCAATGGGTTAAGCGAAAGTGAAGCTAAAAAAAGATTAGAAAAATATGGTAAAAATGAATTGGCGGGTAAAAAGTCAACTCCATTATGGGTGTTATTTCTTAATCAATTTAAAGATGTATTAGTGATTTTATTGTTAGTAGCTGCTGTTTTATCCATTTTAATAAATAATTATGTTGATGGAACTATTATGTTTATGATAGCGTTTATTAATTCGGTAATTGGTTTTTTCCAAGAGTATAAAGCGGAAAAAATTATGGAGTCTTTAAATGAATTGATTAAATCTCCATCAAAAGTTATTAGGGATAAAAAGTTATCAAAAATTGATCAAAGTGAATTAGTAGTTGGAGATATTGTAAGTCTAGAAGAGGGCGATAAAATACCAGCTGATTTAAGATTGATTGAATGTTTTAATTTAAGGCTGGTAGAGGTTTCTTTAACGGGTGAGTCTATGCCACAAGAAAAACATAGTAATCATATTGAAGGGAATTTAGCTTTAGGCGATAGAGATAACATGGCATTTCTTGGTACTAATGTTGCTTCTGGTTCTGCAAAAGGAGTAGTAATAGCAACTGGAATGAATACGGAAATGGGTGAAATTGCATTAATGACACAAGAAGAAGATATATCTAAATCACCTCTTCAAAAAGAATTAGGTTCAGTTGCGAATAAAGTAGCTTTATTTGCTGTCGTAATCGGATTTACTTTATTTGGTATTAGTGTTTACAGGGGTTTAGGAATGAACTTTGCAATAATATATGGTCTTGGAATTGCTGTTGCAGTTGTTCCACAAGCTTTACCGATGCAAACAACTGTTGCTTTATCACAAGGTGTTGATAGATTGTCAAAGGAAAACGCAGTAGTGAAAAAATTAGCTTCTGTAGAAACTTTAGGATCAACAAATGTTATAGCTACTGATAAAACAGGGACTTTAACAAAAAATGAGATGACTGTAAGAAAAGTTTGGTTTAATAATAATGAATATGATATTACTGGATTGGGATATAAACCGGAAGGTGATATTCTTAATAGTGAAGGTATAAAATTAACTGAAAGTGAAATTAAGGAGCTAGAAATATTGTTTGATTCAGCTACAATGGCATCAAATGCAGAAATTCATGGGCCAGATGAAAAACATTCTGGTTGGTATCCTATAGGTGATCCTACTGAGGCTGCTTTGATAACTCTTTCAACTAAATTAGGTACTAGATCACCTAATGAAGATGAAGAAAATCCTGAATTGCATGAATTTAGTTTTGATTCTGAAAGAAAAAGAATGAGTTCGATAAGACAATTTGATAATGATAAAGTTCTTACTATGAAAGGTGCAATGGATAGTGTTCTTTCAATTTCTAAATATATATATAAAGATGGTAAAAAAGTTGAAATTACTGAAGAAGATAAAGACAAACTTAATAAATTAAATGAGAAATATTCAAAAAAAGCTTTAAGAGTTTTAGCTATAGCATATAGAGAATTAAATGATGATTTAACTGATTATACAATTGAAGAAGTAGAAAAAGATGTTGTTTTATTAGGGTTAGTTGCTATGATTGATCCACCAAAAGAAGGGGTAAGAGAAGCAATTGAAAAATCACATAAAGCTCATATAGATACATATATTATGACAGGAGATCATTCAATTACTGCTCAAGCTATTGGTAAAGAAATTAAATTATCTATTGATGATAAAGATGTATTAGTTTTTACTTCTAAAGATTTAGAAGAAATGACTGATGAAGAGTTAGGTAAGATTATGAATAATAATAGATCGTTAATTTTTTCAAGAGTATCACCAAAAGATAAGTTAAGAATCGTAAAACTTTTAAAAGGACAAAATAAAATTGTTGCAGTAACAGGTGATGGAGTTAATGATGCTCCTGCATTAAAAAGTGCGCATATTGGTGTTGCTATGGGACAAATGGGAACTGATGTTACAAAAGAAGCTGCTGATTTAATTTTATTAGATGATAGTTTTCCTACATTAGTACATGCAATAAGAGAAGGAAGAACAATATATAATAATTTGAAAAAAACTATTATTGCATCACTTACATCAAATGCAGCAGAATTAGCAATAGTATTAATTGGTTTAGTATTAGGTGCAGTTTTTAATTGGCCTATACCAATCCTTGCAATACAGATTTTATCGATAGATCTTTTAGCTGAAATTTTACCATTAACTGCCTTAACCTTTGATAAAAGTTCAAAAGAGTTAATGAGTTCACCACCGCGAAGACAAGAAAATCATATAGTTAATAAAAATTCTTTTGCTGAAATAATTTTCTTTGGATTATTAATGGGTGGATTAGCGTATATTAATTTCGGGATTTTTGTTACTAATAAAGGGGTAGGTGCTATTAATATGAGTGAACATCTCTATAGACAGGCAACTACAATATCTTTTTTAACAATTGTTATTACACAATGGATAAATATTATGTCAAGACGATATGAGTTAAGAAGTATTTTTGATAAAAATTTCTTTTATAATAAAAGTATTTTATATTCAATTTTAATATCAATTGTTGCAGTGTTATTTGTAACACATATTCCCGGAGTTAACACTTTTTTAGGGTATTCAAATATTAGTTTTAATAGTTGGATAACGATATTTGTAGCTGGATTATTATTTTTAATGACACATGAAATATTAAAGCTTCTTAAAAGGAAAAAAATAAAAGAATAAAATATAAGGTTATATGCATGTTTCAGTTGCTTAAGTTTCCTAAAAATTATATAATGAAAATATCTTTAAATGATTCTTTTTAAAGATATAAACATATACCCGATTTTAAAAAATTCTATTTGTAGAGATAATACAAAACAATTACAATATATAACTTAAATAGTGTAGTTTTGACTGTTTAGTTTGTTTAGTAATTATGATGTAAAATTTTTTGTTTAAGATTATAATAGAATTACTTTGAAAAAGCGCTTTCCAGTAGAGAAAAACGTTTTAAGGTATAGAAAGTTAAAAATGTATAGTGTGTATAAGGGAGGAAAAATGAAAAAGTTTTTAGTAATGTTAGTAGTGTTATCACTTGTGATGGCTGCATTCGTAGGATGCGCAAAGAAAGAAGAGCCAGTTGCAGTAGAAGAGCCGACTCCGGCAGAAGAGGAAGCACCAGCAGAAGAGCCAGTTGCAGAAGAAGTTGCATTTACAGTTGGTTTAGTAACTGATGTTGGTGGTATTGATGATAAATCTTTCAACCAAGGTACTTGGGAAGGAATTGTAAGATTTGCTGAAGATACAGGTGTGGAAACAAATTATTTACAATCTGCGTCTGATGCTGATTATATCCCAAATTTATCTACATTCTCTGATGAAGAATTAGATGTTATTATTGCACCAGGATTCTTATTTGCTGACGCAATGACTGAAGTTTCAGCTAATTTCCCTGATCAAAAATATTTAATCATTGATATGGTTGTTGGTGACAGATCAAATGTTGCTAGTGCAGTATTTGCTGAGCATGAAGGTTCATTTTTAACAGGTGTTGCTGCTGCTTTAAAAGCTGAAGAGGCTGGAGAGAATACAGTAGGATTTATTGGTGGAATGGATTTTGATTTAATTCAAAAATTTGAAGCAGGATTTGAAGCAGGTGTTGCTACAGTTAATCCAGATATGAAAGTTTTAATTGAGTATGCTGGATCATTCTCAGATACTCAAATTGGACAAACTTTAGCTGCTAAAATGTATGATCAAGGTGCGTACATTATTTATCATGCGGCAGGTGGAACAGGAAATGGATTAATTAAAGAAGCTAAAGATAGAAGAACTAATGGTGAAGATGTTTGGGCTATTGGTGTTGATAAAGATCAGTATGCTGATGGAATTTATGAAGAAGGTAAATCTGCGGTACTTACTTCTATGATGAAGAGAGTTGACGTTGCAGCTTATGACGTATCTGAAAAAACTTTAGCTGGAGAATTCCCAGGAGGAGAAATCTTAGTTTATAGTTTATCTAATGATGGTGTTGGAATACCAGTAGAAAATCCTAATTTATCAGATGCTATAGTTTCTACAGTTGATGAATATAAGACTAAAGTAATTTCTGGAGAAATTGAAGTTCCAGTATTACCTAATCGTTTAAAATAGTTAAAGCTAAAAAAGCCAAGACGATTTGATCTTGGCTTTTTTTTAGACTTTTAAAACTTAAAAAAATACATACTAAATCAAAATTTTATAAGAATAAATTTGTATGGCTAGTTAGTATATTTAAGAATTTAAGGAGACAGGGAGAATATCAACTACTCACGACTGAAGTCGCGAGCTTGAAAAGCTCTAGTTGATTAGCTAAGTCTTAACTGACTACGTTACTCACAAATATATAGGTACTACGGAATATTTAGTCTAGTTCCGTACTCTACGTTTAGTGATTAAAAGCTCTAAGAGTTATGAGTGGTGTTGCTAAAATACAAACTGTGAGATAACATTGGCAAAGACTAT
>JAYEHA010000471.1:0-7333 GCA_034659335.1 Bacillota bacterium | reverse complement strand
AATTTAATTTCTAAGATATATAAACTATTTTCTTTATATCGTTTTAAAACTTTACCTTCAAATGAATATATACCCGTTTTTTCATCAACATATCTAAATTCATATTTTTTTTCTTTAGAAATAGTATATATTCTATTTTTATAAATAGGATTATATACATTAAAAACATTATTATCACTATCAATATCTATAATTGTAGTTTTTAAAGGAGTCATTTCATCATCAATCCGCTCCATGATTTGAATGCTCCCTCTAATTTTTAAAAATTTTATTGAATCTATCATAATTCCACCTTTTATTTTCTAGTAAATAAATTATTAATAAAATTAGAAAATTTACTTACTTTCTTTTCTTCATTTAAATCATTGTCTAAATTATATGATAAAAGTTCTATCCCTTTACTCGCCAAACACGTTGGAAATTCAAGAAAAAAAGGTTTTTGCATTCTTACCGCCTTTGTTACATGATTATCATCATATAAAAAACCTATTTTTTTTAATTTCATTTTTAAAAATTTCTCACTCGCTAAAGATATTTTATTGTAAACCGAATGCGCTTCATCATTTGAAGTTACCATATTCACTAAAATACTAACCTCTTTATTATATGAAGAAATGTTTTTCAGTAACGCATATGAATCTGTAATAGAAGTAGGATCTGGAGTGACAACAATAATTACTTCACTCGCCGCATTAATAAATGCCAATACTGACTTATTTATTCCAGCTCCCGTATCAATAATAATATAATCATTTATCTTATTTAAAAATTTAAACCCCTTAATTAAATTTTCTAATTCTTCATCAGCCAGATTAAGAAAATCAGTAATACCAGAACCCCCTGATACTAAATCAATTCCCATAGGGCCCTTAACAATAACATCCTCTATATCCATATCATCTTTTAAAACATGAATTAAATTATATTTAGGAATAACACCAAGCACTACATCAATATTCGCAAGCCCTAAATCAGCATCAATTATTACTACCTTCTTACCCATTTTAGCTAGAGATATACCAAGATTAACAGAAACATTCGTTTTACCTACGCCACCCTTACCACTCGATATAGCAATAATTCTTGCATCTTTAATTCCTTCTTTAATTTCTTTTTCATTTTTTTTAACAATATCTCTTAATTTTTCTGCTTGATCCATTAGTTCTCACCTACAATTATATCAGTCAATACATCAACATTCAAGACTTCTATATCATCGGGAACACTCTGACCATTTGTAATATATGAAAGCTTTTTATTTGCATACATCTTAGTATTTAAAATATTTCCAAAAGTTACAGCCTCATCGTATTTAGTAAATATCAATTTATAATCATTAATAAACTCATAAGACTTAATAACATTAACTAAATTTTTATAATCAGCCACCAAACTTAAAACCAGATAAACTTCAGGTTGATTCATACAACCAATCATATCTTCTAATTCTTCTCTCAATATTTTATCTTTATAATTCCTTCCGGCTGTATCAATTAAAATAAAATCTTTATCTTTAAAATCATTTATCGCATCTTCCATCTCATTTGTTTCATATATTACACTTAATGGTATACCTAAAATTTCACTATATGTTTTTAACTGTTCAACCGCTGCAATACGATATGTATCAGAAGTTATTAAACCAACTTTTTTATTTTCACGAAGTGAAAGTTTCGCTGCTAATTTAGCTAAAGTTGTTGTTTTCCCAACACCAGTTGGTCCAACAAACATAAAAATCTTTTGTTTGTCATAATCTGTTAAAATCACTTCTGGTTTTCCTAAATAATCTTTAATTACAATTTTCATAGCATTCAGTACAGTCTTTTCATTATTAGTATCAACAGATATTCTTTTATTAACTTGTTTCATTATTTGAAGAGACAATTTTTCACTTAAATCATTACCCATTAATAACTTAATATATCGATTATTACTCGTTTCATTATTAATCTCGGCTATTTCTTTTTCACCGTTTTCTTTATTATCTATTAATTCTATCTTTTTCTCTAGGTTTTCAACTAATAAAGTCAATTTATCTATTTTTTCATCAGTCTGATTATCTTTTTCTTTATCATCCTTATCATCTGCTTTCGCTTCTAATTTAGCCTTAATCTTACTCTTTGAAGAATATTTCGTTTCTATTTTATATTCTTCATCAATAGCAGCAACCACTTCAATAATTTTTTTCTTTAAAAAACCAAATAAACCAGGTTGTTTTATTTTTCTGCTATTTAGAATAACAGCATCCATACCCAATTCTGATTTCACTTTTATAATCGCCTCATTCATATCTCGCCCAGTAAATCTTCGTATCTTCATTATAATTCCACCATCCCGACTGACTCTAGCTTAACATTATTTTCAATTTCATTATAAGATAGCACTATTAAATCAGGCAATGATTGCTCAGTAAGCTGCTTAATATAAAACCGTACTATTGGCGCTGTAATTAAAATAGGTTCTTCTCCTACGCTAACCAAGGCTCTTAATTCTGTAGCAATTCCATTAATTAAATTTTGGGATATACTTGGATCAATTGATAAAAATCCTGTTCCTGACGTTTGTTCAATTGACTCCATTAATTGATTTTCTAACTCCTGTTTAAAAGTAATGATTTTTCCGATTTTATTAGGAAAATACAACTCAGAAATTTGTCTACTTAATCCTTGTCTAACATATTCAGTCAAAACATTAACGTCACTAGTTTGATTTCCATAATCTGCTAAAGTTTCAAGAATAACCACTAAATTTCTAACAGAAATTCTCTCTCTAAGTAAATTTTTAAGTACTTTTTGAATATCTCCAACCCCTAAAATATTAGGGATTAATTCATTAACAACTGTAGGATTTGTTTCAGAAACATTATCAATTAATCGTTTTGTTTCTTGTCGTCCTAACAATTCATACGAATGTCTTTTAATTATTTCCGTTAAATGTGTTGATATCATAGAAGAAGGATCAACAACTGTATATCCTAATATTTCAGCATTTTCTCTATTATCACTTGAAACCCATTTCGCTGGCAAACCAAATGCCGGTTCAACAGTATTCGTCCCTTCAATTTCACCTTCAACAGTCCCAGGATTCATTGCTAAGAAATGATCAAACATAATACTACCATTAGCCACAAGATTTCCGTTAATTTTAATAATATATTCATTTGATTCTAATTGAATATTATCTCTAAGCCTTATCATAGGAACAACAATTCCTAATTCAAGAGCAATTTGTCGTCTTATCATAACTAATCTATCAAATAAATCCCCACCTTGCTTTGGATCAGCAAGAGGAATGACTCCATAACCAAACTCCAATTCAATTGGATCAATCTCAAGTAACGGCAAAATATTTTCAGGACTTTTTATCATCTCTTCTTCATCTCTTGCGTAATCTTCTTCAATAGCGCCTTCAGTTTCAAGCACAGCTTTTTTAACTTCGCTTCTAAGTATATAACCTAAATATACAAAAATTATCGCTAAAATAAAAAAAGGAAAAGTTGGAAGCGGTGTTGATCCCAACACCATTAAAACCCCCGCAATAATAAACATAACCATAGGTTGATTAAACAATTGTTTTATTGCATCAGTTCCTAAGTCAGACTCTGATGCCGCACGTGTAACAACAATACCTGTTGCAGTAGAAATCATTAATGCAGGTATTTGACTTACCAATCCATCTCCTACTGTAAGCAAAGTGTATTTTTGTAACGCTTCCGCAATACTCAAGTTAAATCTAATACTACCAATACCAAATCCCGCCAAAATATTTATTATTGTAATTATAATCCCTGCAATTGCATCACCTTTAACAAATTTTGAAGCACCATCCATTGAACCATAAAAATCCGCTTCACCTTGTATCGTTTTTCTTTTCTCCCTTGCCTCAGATTCAGTAATTAATCCTGCATTTAAATCAGCATCTATAGCCATTTGCTTACCAGGCATCGCATCTAAAGTAAATCTAGCAGCTACCTCGGAAACTCTTTCAGAACCTTTTGTAATAACAAGAAATTGTACAATGATTATTATCAAAAATATAATAAAACCAACAACAGCATCACCTTTTATAGCAAACTTTCCAAAAGCTTCGATAACATCTCCCGCTCTTCCCTCAGATAAAATATATCTTGTTGTAGTAATATTAAGCGCTAATCTAAAAATTGTCGTTATCAACAAAATAGATGGAAAAACCGAAAAATCAAGCGGTCTTTTTAAAAACATTGCAATTAACAATATTAAAAGAGCTAGTGCAATATTAATTGATAAAGCAAAATCCACCATCATTATTGGCATCGGTACAATTATCGATAAAATTATTAAAACTAATATAATCGGTAAAATAATATCAGACAGTTTCATAATTAACCCCTATTTCTTGTTCAACTCATATACATACGCCAAAACTTCTGCAACCGCATGATATAAATCATTTGGTATTTCTTCACCAATATCTACTACTTTATAAATTTCTCTAGCTAACGGTTTATTTTCTACAATCGGTATATTATTTTCCTTTGCTATCTTTTTAATATTATTAGCAATCAAATCTCTTCCTTTAGCAACTACTTTAGGTGCATTTCCAGACTCCGAATCATATTTTATTGCATTCGCATAATGAGTAGGATTAGTTATAACAACATCAGCATCAGGAACTTCTTGCATCATTCGACTAGCAGATAATTCTCTTTGTTTCTGTCTAATTTTAGATTTTAATAGAGGGTCTCCTTCAGACTCTTTATATTCATCTTTAATTTCTTTCTTAGTCATTTTCAAATCTTTATTATGTTGCCAAATTTTATACATATAATCCAATATAGCAAGAACTATTAACATTAATGCAATTCTAACAACAAGATTAAAAATAATATCCCATGAAACAATAATGAAATTATCCACACTATATTCTAAAGAATTAACAAGAACAACCATTTCCCCTTTAAGATAAACAATACTATAAATAATCAATATTAAAGATTTTAAAATTGATTTGCTCAACTCAACTAATGATTTAATTGAAAACATTTTCTTAAACCCCTCAATAGGATTTATTTTACTTAATTTTGGTTTTAATGGATCTACAGAAAAAAGAAAACCAACTTGAATATATGAAAATATTAAACCTGTAAATAAAGCAGTTAAAAGAATTGGTAACCCTATCTTAACTGCAATAAAAATTATTTGATTAAAAAAAGGAAGCAAATTTCCGAGTTCAAATAATTCATCTACATTTTTAATATTGTCATATACAAATAGTATTAAACTATAAAAATTTTTTGAAAAATATTTTGAAAAAATATTCATAACAAGAAAAACAAATAATAAAATAAAAGATGCACTTAAATCTTTACTAACTGGAACTTGTCCTTTTTTTCTCGCATCTCTTAACTTTTTAGGTGTTGCAGATTCTGTTTTTTCTTCAGAAAACAATTGCAAATTAATATATAAATAATTATCCATCTCATCTACATCTCCATCAATTGGTATATATAATTAATCATCCTTGATAACTGCAAACCAAAAGCATCAAAATAATACTCAGCAACTATTAAAAATGTAATTAATCCTACTAAAATTTTTAGCGGCATTCCAACTAAGAAAACATTCATCCCTGGCATTGCTTTTGACAATAAACCTAACACAATATTTGAAATTAATATTGTTAAAATAAATGGAGAAGCTATTTGAATTCCTACTATAAAAGCCTTAGTAATAACATCTGTATAGAAATACACTAATTTATAATTAATTATACTAACCCCTAATGGTAAAACTTCATACGTTTTAACTATTGCTTCAATTACTTTAAGATGAAAATCTGCCGTAAAAAACACTAACATTATAATAAGAAAATATAAATTTGCAGAAACTGGAATTTGAGATTCATCTTGAGGACTAATAACGCTTACCATTGCAAAACCAATATTTCTATCTACTAATAATCCGGCAATATAAACAAAACTTAATGATAGCGATACAATAAATCCAAACGCTAATCCATTAATAAACTCAACAATAATTAAACTACCTAATGTTAAAAAATCAGTAACTGCCAAATTTGTTTTTACAACAACTATAGGCATAATAATATAACTCAAAAAAAATATAAAACCAATCTTTGTAATATTCGGGACATTTTTATTACTAAACATCGGAGTTAAAACCAATAGCGCAGTCATTCTTACAAAAACAAGTATTAAAATCACCATATAATCAATAAAAATCATTATCCCACCTACAACATAATTACATCAATTAAATCATAAACTCTAATTGTAAATTCAATCAAGGAATTTATTAACCAACTTGCCGAAAACATAACTACTAATAATATCGCCATTATTTTAGGAACAAACGCTAAAGTTTGTTCTTGTATCTGAGTAGTAGCTTGAAATATTGCAACAACTAAACCTACAACCAACGCAATAATAAGCATCGGTGAAGAAAGCAATAATATAGTTTTAATCGCATCTACAAAAACTTCAATAACTAAACCCTTGCTCATTCAGATCCCTACCTTACACTCAAAATTAACTTTTCAACAATCAAATGCCACCCATCAACTAATACAAACAATAGAATTTTAAACGGCAATGAAATCATAACAGGTGGTAACATCATCATACCAAGAGCCATTAAAGTAGAAGCTACTATCATATCAATCACAATGAATGGTATAAACAATAAAAATCCTATTTGAAAACCAGTTTTCAATTCACTAATAATAAATGCAGGTATTAATGCACCAATTGGAACTTTATCAATCGATTCTATATTTTCATTATCTGAAATTTTCAAAAATAAAGCTAAATCCTTAGATCTAACTTGTTTTAACATAAATTCTTTTATCGGTTTCTGAGCATTTTCTAATGCAAGTTCTTGAGAAATTTCTCCTTTTGAAAACGGTTCATAAGCCGTATCTATAACTTCAGTTATAACGGGCATCATTACAAATAATGTCAAAAATAGCGCCAATCCTACTAACACTTGATTTGGAGGCGTAGCTTGTAAAGACATAGCCTTTCTTAAAAATGAAAGCACAATAATAAACCTTGTAAAACAAGTCATCATAATAAGAATCGAAGGTGCTAATCCTAAAATAGTTAGTAATGCAATAATCTTTATACTATCAGCAACCTCTTGATTTGTTTCAGGTTGATTCACTTCAATACTAATTCCAGGTATATCGAATGTTTCACCTTCAGCAAAAACAATCATCCCTGCCGCAAAATTGATAGTCATAATAACTATTAAAATAAATACTAATTTATATAATAATGATTTCATACATTCCTACTTTTCTTTTTTTATACTATTTTTTATCTTACTTAAAAAAA
>JAYEHA010000470.1:0-7363 GCA_034659335.1 Bacillota bacterium | reverse complement strand
TAAAATGCCGATTCTTAAATATGGAGTTTCTGAAAATTTAAATAGTTTAATTAGTAGTAATAATGTGATGAATTATGAATTGATTGATAACATTTCTAATTGGAAATATTATTTTGGTAAAATTTTTGTTTTTCCAGAAATTTATCCTTTTTATAAAGTGCTCAGTGTAGGAGATATTTTAATAATGGCGGGATTGATAGTATTAGTAGCTTTAGAAATGAAAAGAACTTATTTTAGAGGAAGTGGAAGGATGTTAAGATTTACTTATAAATAATATATGATGCTAGAAAAATTCTAGCATTTTTAACATTAATAGAAAGGGTGAAAAATGAGTAAAATTATTGAAATGCTTGGTTCGATTTTTGGGACATATAATGGCAGAGAGATTGCTAAGATTGAAAAAATTGTAGATAAAATTGAGAGTTTAGAGAATGAGATAAGTGCGTTAAGCGATGAGGCGCTTAAAAATAAAACTAATGAATTTAAAAGTAGACTAGAGAATAATGAAACTTTAGATGATATTTTAGTGGAATCTTTTGCAGTTGTTAGAGAAGCAGCTGTTAGGACTCTAAATATGAGACATTATAGAGTTCAATTAATTGGTGGAATAGTACTTCATCAAGGGAGAATTACTGAGATGAGGACGGGTGAAGGAAAAACTTTAGTTGCGACATTACCGGTATATTTAAATGCCTTAGAAGGAAAAGGCGTTCATGTAGTTACGGTTAATGACTATCTTGCTTCAAGAGATAAAGGGTGGATGGGTAAAGTTTATGAATTTTTAGGTTTAGAAGTTGGATGCATAATTAGTGGCATGGAAAATGATAAAAGAAAGAAAGCATATCTTGCAGACATTACTTATGGAACGAATAATGAATTTGGATTTGATTATATACGTGATAACATGGTTGTTAGAAAAGAAAACAAAGTGCAACGTGGGTTCAATTATGCGATAATTGATGAGGTAGATTCAACTTTAATTGATGAAGCTAGAACACCATTGATTATTTCAGGTGCGGGTACAAAATCGACAGGACTTTATTCAAAAGCTGATGCATTTATTAGAACGTTAACTAAAGAGTTGGATTATACGGTTGAAGAAAAAGAGAAAATTGTTCTCCTAACTGATGAATCTGGATTAGGTAAAGCCGAAAAGTTTTTTAATGTAAAAAATTTAAGTTCTCCTGAAAATATGGAAATAAATCATCATATTAACCAAGCTCTTAGAGCCAGAACTTTAATGAAAAAAGATGTTGATTATGTGGTAAGAGATGGAGAAATCTTGATAGTTGATGAATTTACTGGTAGATTAATGTCTGGAAGACGATATTCAAATGGATTGCATCAAGCAATAGAAGCTAAAGAGGGTCAATCAATAAAAAAAGAAAGTCAAACTTTAGCTACAATAACGGTACAAAACTTCTTTAGAATGTATAAAAAATTAGCTGGAATGACTGGAACTGCTAAGACTGAGGAAGATGAATTTAAGCATATTTATGGAATGGATGTACTTGCAATTCCAACTAATAAGCCGGTTATAAGATCTGATAAAGACGATGTAATTTATAGAACCCTAAAAGGTAAGTTTGATGCGATTATTGGAGATATAAAAAGAGTGCATGAAAAAGGTCAGCCTGTTTTAGTAGGAACAATTTCTATAGAAAATTCAGAGTATATTTCTAAATTGTTAAAAAAACAGGGAATTATTCATGAAGTATTAAATGCTAAGTATCATCATAAAGAGGCTGAAATAGTGGCGCAAGCTGGAAGATATAATGCTGTAACAATTGCTACGAATATGGCTGGTCGTGGAACTGATATTGTGCTTGGTGGTAATCCTGAATTTGTAGCTAAAAAAGCTATGAAAAAAGATGGTTTTGATGATGAAATGATAGAGAAAGCTACAAGTAAGTTGGACTATCATGATGATGAAGTTAAAAATGCAAAAGAAGTTTATCATCAGTATTTTGATAAACTTGAAAAGGAATTTTTAGAGGAAAAAGAGAAAGTAATTGAGGCCGGTGGACTTCATATTATTGGTACAGAAAGACATGAGTCAAGACGTATTGATAATCAATTAAGAGGAAGATCAGGTCGTCAAGGTGACATTGGTTCATCGCAATTTTTCATTTCATTTGAAGATGATTTGTTAAGACTATTTGTTAGTGATAAAATTAGAGAAATGGTTAAAAATTTGGGAATGGATGAAAATACACCTGTTGAAGCTTCGATTTTATCAAATTCTATTGAAAAGGCGCAAAAGAAAGTTGAAGGAAGAAACTTTGGCGTAAGGAAGCATGTATTGCAATATGATGATGTTATTAATAGGCAAAGAGAAATTATATATAGTGAAAGACATAAAGTTTTAGAAGGTGATGATTTAAAATCTAATATAGTTAAGATGATTGAAAAAATAATTGATGAATCTATTTCACTTTATACAACTGGTTCTGAATATCCTGAAGAATGGAAATTAGATTTATTAGAATCACATTTACATTCAATATTTTTACCAAAAGGTGTTATTGATAAAAACAATCTTGATTTAACACGAGATGAATTAAGAGAAGTTATTATTCGCAATGCAATGGAAACTTATAATAAAAAAGAAGAAGAATTTACTCCTGAACGAATGAGAGATTTAGAAAGATTTATTTTATTAAGGGTTGTAGATAATAAGTGGATTGATCATATTGATGCTATGTCTCAGTTAAAACAAGGAATAGGGTTGAGAGCTATTGGGCAGCAAGACCCTGTTGTAGCTTATAAAAAAGAGGGCTTTGATATGTTTGGTGAAATGATTAATAATATACAAGATGATACTGTTAAGTATCTCTTTGGGGCATCAATAGAAACAAATACTAAAAGAGAAAAAGTTGCAGTAATTTCTAGTTCGATTAAAGGAGATGCCCAAAGTGCAACTAAAAATCGTTCTAATCAATCTAAGACTAAGCAAAACACTTTTGTGAGAAATGATAAAAAAATAAGAAGAAATGATCCTTGTCCATGTGGGAGTGGTAAAAAGTATAAAAATTGTTGTGGAGTGAAAGAAAATGATTGATAAATTAAAAAAAATATTATATGAACTTAATGATGTTGAAAATATTTTTGAAGATATTAGGAGTTCGCTTTGACTTGTCATCTTTAACAGATGAATATTATATATTAGAGAAAGAGATGACAAAAGAAGGCTTTTGGAATGATTCGGAAAAAGCTCAAATAATAGTAAAAAAAGCAAAATCAATTGAAAAAAAAATAAAAAAAGTGAAAGATATAGAAACTGAATTTGAAGATATAAGAGTTTTAAGTAGTGTTGCTATTGAGGAAAATGATGTGGAGTTATTTGATGAAATTCTTGAACAGTTTAATAGATTGAAAGAAACTATTGAGAATATGAAACTTAGCATTATGTTAGATGGTGAATTTGATCATTTAAATGCAATTTTATCTATTAATTCAGGCAGTGGTGGACTTGATGCGCAAGATTGGGCTGAAATGCTGTTAAGAATGTATACTAAATGGGCTGAGAGCCAAGGGTATGAAGTTGAAGTTTTAGATATTTTATCTGATAAAAAGGGTGGCATTAAAAGTGTAACGATAAAGATAGTTGGTGAGTATGCTACAGGTTATTTGAAATCAGAAAAAGGAGTTCATAGACTTGTAAGAATTTCACCTTTTGATACAGCAGGCAAAAGACATACTTCATTTGCATCTGTTGATGTAATGCCAGAATTAGATGATACAATTGAAATTGAAATAGAGGATTCAAATTTACGAATTGATACTTATCGTGCATCTGGAGCAGGTGGACAACATATTAATAAAACTGATTCGGCAGTAAGAATTACTCATTTGCCAACAAATATTGTGGTTCAATGTCAAAATCAACGGTCGCAATTAAGCAATAAAAAAACAGCTATGAAGATGCTAATGTCTAAATTAATTCAATTAAAAGAAGAAGAGAAAAAAGCAGAAATTGGGGATTTAATGGGTGACCATTCTCAGATAACATGGGGGAGTCAAATTAGATCTTATGTATTTCATCCATATAGCATGGTTAAAGATCATAGAACAAATTATGAAGTTGGTGATGTTAATAGGGTTATGAATGGTTATATCGACGGCTTTATTAATGAATATTTAAAATTATCTAAAGATAGTTAGAATTTTTAATGGAGGGTTATATGGATAGAATAATTAAACAATTATCAATTGAGTTAAAAGTAAAAGAAGCGCAAGTAAAAAAGACGATTGAATTAATTGATGAAGGAAATACAATTCCGTTTATCGCACGATATAGAAAAGAAATAACAGGTGGATTAGATGATGAAATACTCAGAAATCTTGATAAGCGTCTATTATATTTAAGAAATTTAAAAGAGAAGAAAGAGGATGTAATTAATATAATTGATAAGCAAGGGAAATTAACTGATGAATTAAAAATGGACATACTTAATGCAGAAATAATTCAGAAAGTTGAAGATTTATATAGACCTTATAAGCAAAAACGTAGTACTAGAGCGACTAAGGCAAAAGAGAAAGGTCTTGAACCTTTAAGTGAAATTATTATTTCTCAAGCGGAGACGGAAAAAACAATTGAAGAATATGCAAATGAATTTATAAATGTCGAAAAAGGTATTGAAACAATTGATGACGCAATTAATGGAGCTAAAGACATTATTGCAGAACTGATATCTGATAATTCTAAATATCGTGAGTATATTAGAAATTATGTTAAGAGTAATGGCATGATAAAAATTAAAGTTAAAGATAAAGAGAAGGACGAAAAAGAAGTTTTTAATATGTACTACGATTATCAAGAAAAAGTTAAAACTGTTGCTAATCATCGCGTACTTGCTATTAATCGTGGAGAAAACGAAAAAATATTAAAGGTTAATATTTTAATTGAGGAAGATGCAATAATAAATTATTTGAATAAGCAAATAATTACAAATAGAGCATCAATTTTTTATGACATCATAGTTGATACTATTCGTGATAGTTTTAAAAGATTAATTTATCCTTCTATTGAAAGAGAAATTAGATCAATGTTGACTGAAGTAGCTCAAGAAGAAGCTATTGAAGTTTTTGCTAAAAATACTAAGTCATTATTAATGATTCCACCTATTGATGGAGTAAATGTTTTAGCAGTTGATCCAAGTTTTAGAACAGGATGTAAATTAGCCGTTTTAGATAGATTTGGCAAATTATTAGACTATGCAACAATTTATCCAAATGCACCACAACATAAGGTAGAAGAATCAAAGAAAGTATTAAAAGAGTTAATTAAAAAATATAAAATAAATATTTTGTCAATTGGAAATGGTACGGCATCTAGAGAAACATCTTTGATTGTATCTGAAGTTCTTTCAGAAATTCAAGAAGATGTTTATTATACAATTGTTAGTGAAGATGGAGCTTCAGTTTATTCTGCTTCTAAATTAGGGACTGAAGAATTTCCTGATATTAATGTATCTATTAGAGGTGCAATCTCTATTGGAAGAAGATTGCAGGATCCTTTAGCAGAATTAGTTAAAATTGATACAATGAGTATAGGCGTTGGACAGTATCAACATGATTTAAATAAAACAAAATTAGACTATGCCCTAACTGGAGTAGTGGAAGATTGTGTAAATGGTGTGGGTGTAGATTTAAATACAGCTTCTGCGACATTATTAAGCTATATTTCGGGTATATCGAAGAAAACGAGTAAAAATATTGTTGAATATAGAGAAGAAAATGGTAAATTTATTAGTAGGAAAGAATTAAGTAAAGTTAAAAGGTTAGGTCCAAAAGCGTTTGAACAATGTGCAGGATTTTTAAGAATAAGAAATGGCAAAAATATTTTTGATAATACTGGTGTTCATCCAGAAAGTTATAATGTAACTAAGAAATTATTAAAAAGTTTAGATTATAAAGAAATTGATGTAAAAAATGGAGAAATAAGAGATGTTAGCAATAAAATCGCTGAAATGGGTGGGTTTTCAGCAATGTCGAGCAAATTAGATATTGGTGAACCTACATTGAGAGATATTGTTAAAGAGTTGATTAAACCAGGAAGAGATCCGAGAGATGAAATGCCTAAGCCGATTTTCAAAAGTGGTGTTTTAAAAATGGAAGATTTAAAAATAGATATGGTTTTAAAAGGTACTGTTAGAAATGTAGTTGATTTTGGATGTTTTGTAGATATTGGAATAAAACAAGATGGTTTAGTACACATATCTCAATTGAGTGATAAATTTGTTAAAAGACCAATGGATATTGTTAAAGTTGGAGATATTGTTGATGTTAGGATAATTGATATTAATATTGATAGGCAACGTATTGGTCTTAGTATGAAAAAAATAGGTGGTTAAATTGAAAAATGACGATTATATTTTAGTGTTAGGAGCATCTGTGGTAGATATTTTTGGATTTTGTGATAATAAATATACTTCTTTTGACTCAATCCCTGGAAAAATAAAAATATCATTTGGTGGAGTGTGTAGAAATATTGCAGAAAACTTAGCAAGAATGGAAGTAAACACTAAATTTATATCTGTTTTAGGTGATGATGATAGCGGAAAAGAGATTATTAATAATTCGAAATTTATTGGTTATGATATGTCTGATTCTTTAGTATTAGCTGGTGGAAGAACACCAACCTATTTAGCTGTTTTAGATGAATTTGGTGAAATGGTTTCGGGTATTAATGATATGACGAGTATAAATAAACTTGATATTGATTTTATTAAAACTAAAAAAGATATTATAAAAAATGCAAGCTATATATTTGTGGATGCGGATAACCCTAAAAATTTAGAGTATTTGTTGAATGAATTTGGTGAGAATACTAAGTTTGTTCTTGATCCGATTTCAGCAACTAAAACAAAAGAAATTGTATCTTTGATGGGGAAATTTCATACAATTAAACCAAATAAATTAGAAGCTGAAGTGATTTCGGGAATTAAAATTAATGATGAATCAGATCTTATTAAATCTGCTGAAATAATTCATAAATTAGGCGTAAAAAATTTATTTATTTCATTAGATAAAGAGGGCGTTTTTTATTCTAATGAAAATAAGCAAGGGATAGTAAGAGCGTTAGATCCAGTAGTTAAAAATGTAACTGGCGCTGGCGATTCATTTGTTGCTGGAATAGGTTATGGTTATGTAAATTGCTTAGATATAGATGAGATTGCAAAGATTTCTTCGGCAATGGCAGTTATTACAATATCAGATAATGAAACAATACATCCAGATTTAAACTTAAAAAAAGTACTTAATAAAGTTAAAAGTCTGAAATGGATAGAGAAAGAATTTTAGTTTATGAAAGGTATTTTTATAAAAGGTGGAAAAGCACATTTTAATGGTGTAAGTATTT
>JAYEHA010000469.1:0-7375 GCA_034659335.1 Bacillota bacterium | reverse complement strand
TAGTTAATGGAAAAATTATTTAAACATGTAAAAGATGTTATTTTAGAAAATAAATTTAAATATATTTTAGGGATATTATTATTGATTGTTGTTGATGGACTTCAGATGATAACACCATTAGTAATTGGTGCATTTACAGATAGTTTAACTAGTGGAATGTTAACAACACAAGGAATTTATAAATATATGTTATATATTTTAGTTATTGCTATAGGTGTGGCTTTAGGAAGATTCGGATGGAGAATGAGCATAATAACAGTAGCTAAAAAACTTGAATATGAATTAAGAAATAAAGTGTTTAAGCATTTAGAAAAAATGAGCAGGAATTACTATAATCACCATAGAACAGGCGATTTAATGGCTCACTGTACAAATGATATTTCTCAAATAAGAATGGCCTTTGGTGGCGGTACAGTTATGATTATTGATTCTTTGTTTATGATAATAGTTACTTTGTTATTAATGATTTTTAAAATAAATTTTAAATTAACAATAATAGCTCTATTACCATTACCGATTATAACAATTTTTGTTTTATTTATGACTAAGTTGATGCGAAAGAGATTTAAAGAAGTTCAAGAGGCTTTTTCTGCTTTAAGTGAAATTGTTCAGGAATCATTTTCAGGAATAAGAGTTATTAAATCTTTTGTACAAGAAAAACTTGAATTAGAAAAGTTTAATAAAATTAATCAAAATGATTTTGATAAAAATATGAATTTAGTGAAAATCAAAGCATTTGCATTTCCACTTGTTACGTTAGTTACTATGATTAGTATGGTAATATCTTTGATTTATGGAGGTATTTTAGTAATAGATGGTGTAATTACAATAGGGAAGTTAGTTGCATTTTTAGGATTTGTTGGTATGTTAACCTGGCCAATGATGGCATTAGGGTTTGTATTTCATAGGCTTCAACAAGGAAGGGTATCTTTAGAGAGAATAAATGTTATTTTAAATACTAAACCTGAAATTATTGATAGTAGTTTATTAAGTGATATTGATGATGCTAATGATATATTGCTTGAAATTAAGAATTTAAACTTTAAGTATCCAAATACTAATGAATTAGTGTTAAAAAATATAAATATGAAAATAAAAACAGGTGAAAATATAGCAATTATTGGAAAAACTGGAAGTGGAAAAACTACTCTTTTAAATTTATTACTAAGATTTTATAATATTGATTCGGAAAAAATTTATTTTAATGGTAAAGATATTGTTAATTTATCAATTGGAAATATAAGAGAAAAAATAGGATATGTTCCGCAAGATAATTTTTTGTTTTCAAAGACTATAGAACAAAATTTGATGTTTTCGGATGAAAAAATTCCATTTGATAAAATAGTTGAAGCAGCAAAAATTTCTAAAATTAATTCTGAAATTGATAGTTTTGAATTAGGATATAAAACAATGCTAGGTGAAAAAGGTGTAAATATGTCAGGAGGACAAAAGCAAAGAGTATCAATTGCTAGAGCTCTTGTAAAAAGCCCAGATTTAATAATATTAGATGACTCTCTTTCAGCTGTTGATACTAAAACTGAAGAAGTAATATTAAGCCATTTAGAAAATGAGCTTAAAGATAAAACGTCAATAGTAATTTCTCATAGAATTTCTACTATTAAAAATTCTGATTATATTTATGTTTTAGATAATGGTAAAATTATTGAAGAAGGAAATCATAATGAATTATTAGAGAATAGAAAACTATATTTTGATTTATATCAGAAACAATTATTAGAAGAAAAAATTATGGGAGGTCAAAGTGGAAAATAAATATCAAGAAAAAGAAATTGTTAAATCCTTTGACTTAGAAATTATAAAAAGATTATACAAGTATTTAAAGCCCCAATTGCCAAAATTTATTTTATGTCTTATTTTAATTGTTGGAATAACAAGTGTTGATCTATCAATTCCATATTTTATAAAAGTAGCAATTGATGATAATATTACAGCTTATGATATTCCTATGGCAGTAACTGAGAAAAAAATAAATGAAGCTTCTATAAAGTTTGAAAATAAATTTTATACAAGAGAATCAAACCTAATAAAAGAAAAAGATTATAGTTATAAGACAATTTTAAAAAGTAATGGAAATTATTATTTAATAAATGGAAGAGTTGATATAAATAGTAAAGATGTAGAAGAAAAATTTACAGAATCTAGCAAATTAAAAACAGATGAGTATCAAATTTTTAGAAAATCTGATAAGAAAAGTTTAATCGATTTATCTATTATTTTAGTAATTATTTTAGTTTTAAAATTATTATTTTCATTTTTAAATATGTATATATTGTATTATGCTTCTCAAAAGATAATTTATCATTTGAGAGAGGATTTGTTTGAGCATGTTCAATTATTACCTCTTGAATTTTTTGATAAAAATCCAACTGGTAGACTTGTAACAAGAGTTACTAATGATATGAAAAAAATAGCTGAATTATTTACTACAGTATTAGTTACATCACTTAAAGATGTATTTTTAATAATAGGGACAATCGTAGTTATGATAAGTATTAACTATAAATTAGCTTTAGTTTCTTTATCAACAGTTCCAATTGTAATAATTATTTCATATATTTTTAGAATTAAAGCTAGAAAAATTCAAAGACTAGTTAAGAAAAGATTAGCAAGTATAAATGCAACTCTTGCAGAAAATATTAATGGTATGAAAATTATTCAGATGTTTAATAGAGAAGATTATGTATATGAAGAGTTTAAAAATATTAATAATAAATATTTAAAGGCCTCTGTTAAAGAAACAAAATTATTTGCAATTTTTAAACCGAGTATGAATGTAATATATTCTATTTCAATAGCTTTGATTATTTACTATGGAGGTGGATTATCAATAGAAAATGCTATTGAAGTTGGTGTTATCGTAGCATTTGTTCAGTATATTAATCAATTTTTTAAACCAATTTTTGATTTAGCAGAAAAATTTAATATTTTTCAATCTGCTATGGCTTCTAGTGAAAGAGTATTTTTAATGTTAGATGAAAAAAATGATATTTTGGAAAAAGAGGATTATCAGGAATTCGGAGATTCTTTTAGAGGTGATATTGAGTTTAAGAATGTTTCATTTGCATATGATAAAGAATATGTTTTAAAAAATATAAACTTTAAAGTTAAAGCAGGAGAAACAATTGCTTTAGTAGGAGCTACAGGTTCTGGAAAAACTACTATCACTAGTTTAATAAATAGATTTTATGATCTTAATAAAGGGCAGATATTAATAGATAATATTGATATAAAAAACCTTAAGAAAAAGAATTTAAGAGAAAAGATTGGAATGGTATTGCAAGATGTGTTTTTATTTGCAGGTGATATGGTGGATTGCAAATTTATTTGCACGCTTTTTAACTTTTTCAACTCTTCTTTTTCCTTGTTCATAAAAATTTCTTTCTTTACAATTACCGTTTACGAGTAGGTTTTATTTCACCTGTATCAGAACTAATTCTACAACAAACGTTCTTTTAGAGCGAGATTGTTGTTTCTCTTTATCCCAGTGAGAAACTGATTTTAAACATAAGCAATGCCTAATCTTTATATGTTTGATATACAATAGCAGCCATAAAGCCACATTTATCATCAAAATGAATTTCGAGAATGTAGGTTAATAAAGGATTGAAATTACCGAAAAACTTAACTATGATTCTTTAATAGTTTTAGGTGACAATAAGTATTACTCAAAACTTGGTTTTGCAAAAGCAATTGACTTTGAAATCAAGCCACCGTTTATTGTTCCGAAAGAGTATTTCATGGCATTAGAATTAATTAAATGAAGTTTAAGTGATAGTAAAGGAACAGTAAAATATCCAGAAGAATTTATGGAATAATTTTATTTTAAAGCAAAAGCCCTATAATAAAATTGGGCTTTTGCATATCAATTTATTTTGTGGAGATTAAACTGACTTTGAACTATTAATTAAAGTTGTTTCAGATTGAATGATAATTTCTTTTCCACTTTTACGCCATTGACTAAACTCAGCGACAGCTGTAAATAAAACATCTGTAGATGAATTAAGTGCTGTTTCGGCAGAATCTTGAATAACACCAACAATAAAGCCGACACCTACAACTTGCATTGCAACTTCATTGGGTATTCCAAATAAACTACATGCAAGTGGAATCAATAATAATGATCCACCAGCAACACCAGAAGCTCCACAAGCACTAACGGCTGCAAGTAAACTTAATATTATTGCAGTTCCAAAATCAACTGTTATTCCTAATGTATTAACTGCAGCAAGTGTCAAAACTGTAATAGTTATTGCAGCACCACCCATATTAATAGTAGCTCCAAGAGGAATAGATACTGAGTAATTATCTTTATCTAAATTTAATTCTTCACATAAAGACATATTAATTGGTATATTCGCAGCTGAACTACGTGTGAAAAACGCTGTGATTCCACTATTTTTTAAACATTTAAAAACAAGCGGATATGGATTTTTTCTAATACCGATGTAAGTAATAATAGGATTAACTATAAGAGCAATAAATATCATACTGCCTAATAAAACTCCTAATAATTGACCATAACTTAACATTGATTTAAGACCATTTGTTGATATAGTATCAAATACTAATCCCATAATTCCAAGAGGCGCTAAGTTAATAACCCATCTAACTATTTGAGAAAGAGCGTCTGATACGTTTGTAATCATAGTTTTTGTTGAATCAGGTGCATTTTTAAGTGCAATACCAAGCAAAAGTGCCCAAGTTAATATTCCAATGTAATTAGCATTGTAAAGAGCGCTAACAGGATTGTCAACTACATTAAGTAATAAAGTTTTAAGAACTTCTACAACTCCACCAGGGGGTGTGATACTATCAACACTTGCTCCAAGCTGCAATGTAACTGGGAATATAAAACTTGCTATTACAGCAGTTAAAGCTGCTAAAAAAGTACCTAGCAAGTACAATACAACAACGGATTTCATATTTGTTTTATGTCCGCTTTTATGTTGTGATACTGCTGACATAACTAAAAAGAATACAAGTATTGGTGCAACAGATTTTAATGCTCCAACAAATAATGACCCAAATATTGAAATTGGTTTAGCGTATTCAGGCACGGAAATTGCCAAAATTATACCAACAATAAGACCGATAATTATTCTTTTAACTAAACTTAATTTGTTCCAACTACTAAAAATTTTTTCCAAAAAGTCCTCCTTATAATATATAAAAATTGTGATTTTTTTATCACACTCAATCATGCTAACATATATTACCAAAAATTCATAGGGAATTTTTTAAAAAAGTTAATATTGATATCTGTATATTAAATACACGGAGCTAGGGTGAATACTCTCCACCTTAAATTAAAACCCAGTATTTAGAGGGAATTTTCTTGAGCTAAAATTGATAAATAAAACAAGTTTAACAACTAAAAAACTCTGATATTGCAAAGTTCAAAGTATTATAGAAATGACAAATAATACCAGTGATATTTTTTTCAAAAAATAGT
This sequence comes from Bacillota bacterium, assembly GCA_034659335.1. Lineage (GTDB taxonomy): Bacteria > Bacillota > Clostridia > Peptostreptococcales > Acidaminobacteraceae > HSG29. The sequence continues at coordinate 1,902 of JAYEHA010000469.1, read as the reverse complement.
AGATATATTTCCTAAAATAAACTTCGATTAAAATTAATAATTGAAGTTATTTGAGGTGTTTTATTTTATGGAGTGTGAACAGTAACTTTTAAACAACTAATTTTTCTTAATGTTCTTGCACTTATTGTTTTTTTGTCTACAATATATTAGTAATTGTGCTAAATTAATTATATAATAAGTATAAATTGGAGGTTAACAAATGGATAAATGCTTCTATAACGGCAATTTTATTAACACAAGTAATTACTCAGAAAATATTGAGATGCTCTGTATTAATAACGGATTAATACAATATAAAGGTATATACAATGAAAAACTATTCGATAATTCAAAAGAACGAGTTAATTTACTTGGGAAAACTTTAATACCAGGATTTAACGATAGTCATATGCATTTACTAGGATTAGGAGTTAGTTTAGATCAAGTCGACTTGTCACATGTAAGATCAATTGATGAGTTGATTTTAGAATCGAAAAAATACTTAAAAAATAATAGTAGAAGTATTTTAGAAGGTCGTGGCTGGAATCAAGATAAATTCTATAATTTAAAAATGCCAACAAAGCATGATTTAAATAAAATATCTATAGAAATTCCAATTATTTTGCGAAGAGCATGCGGGCATATACTAGTAGCAAACTCTAAAGCTCTAGATTTAATAACCATTGATTTAGGAACGGTTAATGGAAGAGATATAAATTTTGATACTGGTATTTTAAAGGAAAATGGTCAGGATCTTTTACTTAATAAATTACCAGTACCAACTAAAAATGAAATGATACTTAAATTAAAAAAAGCTGCAATTTATGCAAGAGCCAAAGGAATAACTTCTGTTCAAAGTGATGATTTATGTGTTTATCCTAAAAAATATACCGATATAATTTTTTCAGCTTTAAATGCCATTAAGGATGATTTTCCATTAAGAGTTTATGAGCAATCTTTATTCAGAGATTTAGATAATTTTAAAAAATATTTAAAAGGTGGATATGAAATGACTAACAACGACTCTTTTTTAAACTTTGGACCATTAAAAATACTTTTAGATGGTGCATTAGGATCAAGTACAGCTTATATGCTTGAAAACTATGAAAATAGTAATAATAGAGGTATTTTAATGTATAAAGCAAATGAGTTATATAATCTTGTTTCCGTTGCTGATGAAAATAAAATTGATGTTGCAATTCACGCAATAGGCGATGGCGCAATTGATTTAGCAGTAAAATCAATTGCAAACACAAATAATCACAAAATGAGACATAGTATTATTCACTGTCAAATAACTAATAGTAATTTAATTAAAAGAATTTCTAGAGAAAATATTTTAACTCATATACAACCAATTTTTCTAGATAATGATATTCATATTGTAGAAAAAAGAATCGGCATTAAAAAAACGAAAAGTACTTATGCTTATAATTCAATGTATAAATCAGGCATTAAGATTGCTTTTGGATCTGATAGCCCCGTTGATAAAATCAATCCTTTATTAGGAATTCATTTAGCAGTTAATAGAACTGATTTAAACGGATTACCTAAAAACGGATTCCTTCCTAATGAAAAAATAGATATAAAGAAAGCACTTCGTTTTTATACATTAAACGGAGCTTTTGCTGAACATAAGGAACATAAAAAAGGAAGTTTAGATATCGGCAAATATGCTGATTTTACTATCCTTGATAAAAATATCTTAAAAGTTAAAAATGAAGATATTAAATCGATAAAAATTATTGAAACTTATGTAAATGGGAAAACTCTTGCAGAATAAATTGCAAGAGTTTCTCTTTTTTTATTTCTCTTTCATAGATACTAATCCAAAAGTCCCCAGAACAAGTACTACTATTTTTATAGATAATGCAAAAAACGATATTCTGTATAACAATTCCATTTGTCTTTTTTGCAATTTTT
>JAYEHA010000468.1:0-7405 GCA_034659335.1 Bacillota bacterium | reverse complement strand
TTCTAATATCTTTTTCAAAATTCACTTATATCACTTTCCTTTTCAATTCTAAAAATCTTTTATATACCAAATGGTCCTCAATATTATTTTTCTTTGTTGGTTTTGGTAATATAATAGTATTAATTTTATCACTATTATATTTAAAATCAATAACTTTCACTTCTTTTAATATTTCTAAAGAAAACTGAACTTTAATTTCTGAAAAATCAATTCTATCAGCAATTTTTTTTAAAAAAATACTATTATTAGTAAGAATTTCTTTATAAACTACTATCAATTCCTCTCTATTAGGAATCTCTTTAAATATGCTAATTAAATTATTAATTCTAGCTTTACTAATATAATTTATGAGTTTTTCCTTTTTTTTCCTAATTGGTATATCATAAAAAATAATTTGATCGTAATTATTCATTTTAATATTTTTTAAAATAGGATTAACAAGAATATCTTTATCACTCTCTTCACTAACATTATTAAAACTAAATTTCCAACTTTCAAATTTCTTTCTATCTTTATCGCTTACAGAATTAAGAGAAGAAATAAGAATAAGAGTTTTTTGATCTATACTAGTAATCAAATCTTTTTTTATTAATAAATTACTAAAATCAATATTATTAAAATAACTAATATTATTTTTTAAACTAGCATAAATTGTCTTTAAATATTCGTTTTTTAGAAACTCTTGATTACCATTATTAATATTTATGGTTTTTATATCCTTCAATAATAATTGCGGAGTAGTTATTCCATTATAATTGTTTATATCTAATGATATTAACACATTCACCAAATCATTTCTATTAAAACTTTTAATTAAATGACCTAATCCAAATCCAATAGCATCGTTATTCTGATTATCTTTTCCTAATATTATTTTTAGATGATTCTTATCTTTACCAACAGTTCTAGAATCAATCACTTTACAATTTTCCATAATAAACGTTGGTTTTGGATTTCCTACACCAAACGGTTTTAAATAATCAAGATAATTAATTGTCTCTAAAACTATTTCATTACTTTCAATACACCCTTCATATTTAATAATTGGAAACAAATCATTTGGATCAACATTGTTAATTACATATTCGTTTATTTTCTTTCTAAATATTTGAACATTTTTTTCTTCAATACTTAGGCCAGCAGCCATCTTATGTCCACCGAAACCAACCAATAAATTCTCTGCCGATTTTATAGCATCATAAATACTAAAATTACCAATACTTCTTGCAGAACCTTTTACAATATCAGCATCTTTAGTAAGTACTATAGCAGGTTTACCAAACTCTTCAGTAATTCTTGAAGCTACAATTCCAATCACTCCTGAATGAAACCCTTCTCCATACACAACTATTACGCTTTCATTTTTTAAATCAATATTATTCTCAATATATTTTTTTGATTTAATAAATATTGCTTTTTCAATTAATTTTCTTTGTTCATTTAAATTTTTTAGTTCTTTTGCTATTAAATAAACTTCTTCAACATCAGTACTAGTAAGCAATTTTACACCCAAATTGGCTTTACCTAATCTTCCTGTTGCATTTATTTGAGGGGCAAGTCTAAAACCAACAATACCAGCTGTAATTTCTTTATCATTTAAATCAGAAACTTCAATTAAAGCTTTCATACCTAAATTATTAGTATTTGCTAATTGTTTTAAACCTAATTTAGCAATAATATGATTTTCTCCATCTAACGGAGCAATATCTGCTATTGTTCCAAAAGCAACAATATCTATATAATCAAGATATATATCATAAAAACTTTCTTTTGAAAGTGCTTGAATCAATTTAAAAGCAATTCCAACTCCTGCTAACATATCATACGGATAATTATCTTCATCCACTTTTGGATTTAATATTGCAAAGGCATTGGGTAAAATTTCACCACATGTATGATGATCAGTAATAACAACATCCATATTAAGTTCATTACAATAATCTGCCATTTCATTAGCAGTAATACCACAATCAACGGAAATAATTAATTTGCCCTGATTATTAAAAATATATTCTACTCCAGTTTTGCTAATACCGTAACCCTCATTTTTTCTATTTGGAATATAAAAATTTACATCATAATTAATACTTTTAAAATAATTAATTAATATTGAAACCGATGTTATTCCATCTACATCATAATCTCCATATATCCATATACTTTCATTGTTTTTCATTGCATTTTCTATTCTATTAACAACCTTTTTCATATCTTTAAACAAAAAAGGATCATTAAGATCCTTAATAACTGGCTTAATAAATTTCTTTGCAGATTCTACAGTATCATAACCTCTACTAATAAGAATTTTTGATGTTAAAAAGGGAATATTTAATTTTTGTGAAATAATTTTACTTTTTTCGGTTTTTAAATCTAATTTATCAATCCATTTTCTTTTTAACATCATAAACACCTATTCTTCAATACTTTCTAAATCATCAGGAAAATCATCAGGGAAATCATCATTTATAACAACTTGTTCTACTTTAACATTTTTTTCATTTAATTCATTTATCTCTTGCTGTAGTTTTACATTTGATTTTTTTAACGCTCTAATATCCTTTGATTTTTTTAATGATTTAAAGAAATTTAATAAATACATCAAAGCAGCTCCAAAAATTGCGGAAATCAAAATAACAATTGCTTGAGATAACTGAGATTTAACAAATAATAAATTTACTTCTACAACATTTGAATTAAGCCCTGCAAATATTGCAATAAAAATTGCAAATATCATTGAAAATATAACTGTTAATTGCATATCACCACTCCTATCATAATAAATTATATATTAAATCTATTATACGTTAAATTTATACAAAAATCAAAAAAAGCTAAGATATTTCTATCTTAGCTTTTTTTACTTTTTTACTTTTTTTCTTTATTCGTTTTAAGAACCGCCCATAATGGTGAAGCAATAAATATTGACGAATAAGTTCCCGCTGCAACACCAGCTAATAAAGGTGTAGCAAATTCTCTAACTGCAGGCGTTCCATAAATAAACAAACTTCCAATTACCATTAAAGTAGTAAGAGAAGTGAAAATTGATCTAAGAATTGTTTGATTAATACTAGCATTTGCAATAGTAAAATAATCATCCCTTTTCATTTTCCTTACATTTTCTCTAACTCTATCAAATACAACTATCGTATCATTTATAGAATAACCAACTATAGTTAAAATCGCAGCAATAAAAGAAGAATTCATAGGAATATTGAAAATTGCATAAACAGCTAACAATATTAAAACGTCATGAATTAACGCAACAATTGATGCTAATCCGTAAATCAATTCAAATCTAAAAGTAATATATGCAAGCATTCCTAAAGATGCAAATAACAATGAAATTAAAGCTTTTTCCTTAATCTCACCACCAACAGATGGACTAAATTGATCAGCACCTAAAAATATTGCGCCATATTTTTCTTCAAATTTATTTGAAATTTCAATTCTTTCATCATTTGAAAGTGATTTTTTTGTTCTAATAATTACCTCATGATTTTCATCACCAGCATGAATTATTTCTTCATTTAAATCGAATTCCTTTAATTCATCTGCTACTTCATTTAACTCGACTACTTTACCTAAATCAAATTGTACCATTGTTCCACCAGAAAAATCTATTCCAATATTTAACCCATTAACTAGAGCAAATACAAGACCGATAATAATAACTAATAAAGATATACTAAACCATTTTTTATAATTATTTGCTATATTCATAATATTTCCTCCTTTAAGCTCTATATAATTTCTTATTAGTAAACATTTTAAATGCTAACCCATTAATCATCAATGCTTTAGTTAATATAATCGCACTAAACATACTTACAACAATACCAATCATTAAAGTAACTGCAAAACCTTTAATTGGACCTTGTCCAAAATTAAATAACACAACACCTGCAATAAGAGTTGTTATATTAGCATCTAAAATTGTACGCATTGCTCGTTGAAATCCAAAATTTATAGATGATCTTACTGTTTTACCATTTCGTAATTCTTCTTTTAATCTTTCAAATATTATAACATTTGCATCAACAGCCATACCAACTGATAAAACTAAACCTGCTATACCTGGTAAAGTCAATGTAGCACCAAAAGTGGACATAATAACCATAATAATTGATACATAAAAAACCAAAGATGCACTAGCAATTAATCCAGGAAGTTTATAATAAGCAACTAAAAATATAACTATTAATAACATACCTACTTTTGCAGCATCAACACTTTTATTCATTGAATCTAATCCTAAAGTTGGTCCTATTACAGAAGTTTGAATTTCTTTCATTTCAACTGGTAATGCACCACCACGAATAAGTGCAGCTAATTGAGATGCTTCTTCTAATGTAAAACTGCCAGAAATTATAGCATTTCCATCTGGAATTGGCTCTGAAGCAGATGGAGCTGAAATAACTTTTCCATCTAATAAAATTGCGATTTGTCCACCAATTTTTGTAGCTTCATAAAAAGCTCTCGTTCCAGAATCATTCAACTCAATTGCAACAGCTGGTTTACCATATTCATCTTTTGATAAAAAAGAATCTTTTACATCATTACCAGTAATTACTGGTTCAAAATTAAAATCTTCTTTATACATATCTGCAATAACATAAGTGTTTTTATCACTATCAGCATCGTAAATAACTCTTAAAAACTCCAATTGAGCAGTTTGTCCAATAATTTCTAATGCCTCTTGAGTATCTTTTACACCAGGTAATTCAATTCTAATTCTATTATCACCTTGAATAGTAATATTCGGTTCAGTTAAACCAAACTCGTCTATTCTCTTACCCATAACAGATTTAGCTTGATTCATAGTTTTTAATAAATCTGTACCCGTTTCATCTGTTTGAGCTTCATAAACTACTACTACCCCACCTTTAATATCTAAACCTAACTTAACAGTACTAGCTACAGGCTCAACTGTATAACTTCCCAAATTCAATCCATAAACAGTTACAAATGAAGTAAATGCAATAATAGCAATCAATATAAAAAATATTAATTCATTGTTCTTTCGTTTCAACTTAATCTCCTCCTACTTAGTATTTGCTAGCTAATTCAATATAATGAATAGATAATTTATAAATATCATCTATTTCTTTTTCAGTTAATTTTCTAACTACTTTTCCTGGACTCCCAATAACCATAGAATTACTTGGTATTTCTTTACCAGGCGGAATTAAACTACCAGCACCAATAATAACATTTTTGTTAATTTTTACATTTGGCAATATTATTGCACCCATACCAATTAATACATTATCATCAATTGTGCATGAATGAACTATAGCACCATGCCCTATAGTAACATTACTACCAATTATAGTTTTTATATCATGATCCGAATGTAATACACAACTATCTTGAATATTAGTATTTTTACCAATTTCGATAAGATTTACATCACCACGTAATACGGTCTTATACCAAATACTAGATTTTTGACCTATTATAACATTACCAATAACATCTGCAGACTCAGCAATAAAACAAGTTTTATCTATCTGCGGTTTATAATCTAAAAAGTTTTTTATCATCAGGCTTCTCCAATGCTAGTTTTGCTTGAATATAAATTGCGTTTTCAATTCTATTTCTTTCCATTTCACATCCAAGTTGATACGGTTTATCAATGTCACCATTTGCATTATATGCATTTGCATGACATCCACCACTACAATAATACTTCACCCAACAAGTATCGCATCCTTCTTTTGTCAATATATTAGACTTTTTAAAAAAACCAGCTATTTCTGGGTTTTTAATTCCATCAATTACATTTCCCATAATAAATTCATCTTTTTCAACAAATTGATGACAAGGATAAATATCTCCATTTGGTGTTACTGCTATATATTCTAGTCCGGCGCCACAACCTCTTACTTTTTTTAAGAAACAAGGACTATTATCAAGATCAAGATTAAAATGAAAAAAATCAAATTTTTTATCATCATTATTTAACTGTCTTTTAATATATTCTTTAGCAACCTTATCATATTCAGAATTGATAATATCTAAATCATCTTTTGAAAGAGCATAATCATTACTTGGATCTGTTACAACAGGCTCAATTGATAAACTTTCAAACCCTAAATCTGCTAAATGAAAAATATCTTTCGAAAAATCTAAATTATGCTTTGTAAAAGTACCACGAACATAATACAATTTATCTCTAGTATCTATAATTTCTTTAAATTTTGGTACTATTTGATTATAAGTTCCTTTGCCATTACCATATACTCTAAATTTATCATTAACACTTTCTCTACCATCTATACTAAGCACAACATTATCCATATGTTCATTAAGAAATTCACTAATTTCTTTAGTTAATAATGTACCGTTAGTAGTTATAGTAAATCTAAAATGCTTTTTATATTCTTTTTCTAAACTTCTACCATAAAATACAAGTTCTTTAACAACATCGAAATTAAGTAACGGCTCACCACCAAAAAAATCAACTTCTAAATTATAATGATTTCCTGAATTCTCTGCTAAAAATTTTAATGATTTTTTACCAATATCTAACGACATTATTGCCCTATTTCTTTGAAAATCTCCTTGTGATGCAAAACAATATTTACATCTAATATTACAATCATGAGCCACATGTAAACACATAGCTTTTATTACTGGATTATCATATAGATTATACTGATTTATTGTAAAAGTAGTTGAAAATAATTGCTTCTGGTGAATTAAACTTTCAATTTCATTAATTGCACCATTAATTTCTTCTTCAGAATATTTATTTAATAAATTTTCATTAATTTTTTCTTTATCAGGTTCTGGATAGAAATCTAAAATATCATATACAACATCATCAACTAAATGTATAGAATCACTATCAACATCTAAAACGATTTTTAACCCTTCTTTTTCATATTTATGAATCATTTTCTTTCCTTTCTAGTTAACGTTAAAAAAAGCAGCATATGCTGCTTATTTGTTTTGTTCACATCCTTGATTACCAACGGTACAAGATGTTTTGCAAGCAGATTGACAAGAAGTTTGACATTCTCCACAACCACTTGTTGAACTAATTATATGATTCCTACCAACTTTAATAGTTCTAATATGTTTCATAACAATCACTCTCCTCTTCACACTAAGCAATTATACCATAATAACAAGCATGAATAAAGGGATTTTTATTTTTCAATTAATTGTCTAACTGCCCATTTTTTAATATTCATCTTTATATCATTAGGCTTTAATTCAACAACAATATCATCACCTTCAACATTTACTACTTTAGCATTAATTCCACCAATAGTAACAATATCATCACCCTTTTTAATATTATCTCTCATTGTTTCAATCTCTTTCTTTTGCTTATTTTGTGGTCTAATAAAGAAAAAATAAAACATTCCAATTATTCCAGCATAAACTGCAAAAGTAA
>JAYEHA010000467.1:0-7406 GCA_034659335.1 Bacillota bacterium | reverse complement strand
TAGCTTAATTGAAAATGTAGATATTAGTAATAGAATTAGATTTGTAGATATTAAATCTAATGAAGATTATTTATATGAACATCAAATTAATGTATGTATCTTATCAATATATATAGGTAAAAAATTAAGATTTAAAGAAAATAAACTTCAGAAATTAGCGATGGCTTCTTTAATATGTGATTATGGTAACTTGTTGTTAAATAATGAAAAATATTTTTCAGATGAATTATTAAATGAAAAAGAAAAGAGAGAATTTGAAAAGCATACTTCATTAGGTTATGATTTTTTTCATAATGAAACAGATTTTAAAATCACTGAAATTTTACCTGCGCTTGAGCATCATGAGAGAATTGATGGTTCAGGTTATCCTAGAGGTGTATGTGGTGATAAAATACATCTTTTTTCAAAGATAATTGCTTTAGTAGATGTATTTGATGCGTTAACTTCAGATCGCCCATATAGAGTTCAATATTCACAAAGTGAAGCAATTGAAATCTTACTTAAAGGCGCTGGAACGCTATACGATTATGATTTAACCAAATTATTTACTGAAAATATTGTTATGTATCCGAAAGGTACAAAGGTATTACTTTCTTCGAATGATATTGGAATCGTTACTTGTCAAAATAAAGATTCAAAAGAATCGCCGAATATTATACTAATGGATAAAGAGTATAAAAAATGGATTAATTTATCTAAGAATAAAGATATTAAAATTATAAAAGTGTTAAAAGATTAAGAAATGTTAAAATGATGTTTCTTTTTTTATTAATGGAAAATAAAAAAAGTTTTTTCACTTGAAGTTAAAAACTTCTTGATTTAATGTTTTTTTAAGTTTATACTGATAAAAAAGGGGTGAATATGATAAAGCGAAGAGAATACCTAAATAGATTAATTAAACTGAAAGATAAAGATGTTATTAAAGTAGTTACTGGAATAAGAAGGTGTGGTAAATCAGTGTTGTTTTGGCAATATAGAGAGTATCTTTTAAATATAGGAATTAAACAGGAACAGATAATTAGTATTAACTTTGAGGATTTTGATTATTATGATTTATTAGATGCAAAAAAATTATATGCATATATAAAAGATAGATTATTAGATGAGGAAATTATGTATATATTTTTGGATGAAATACAACAAGTTCAGGACTTTGAAAGAGTTGTGGATAGTCTTTTTATTAAAGAAAATATTGATTTATATATAACGGGTTCAAATGCCTATTTGTTATCTAGTGAGTTAGCTACTTTATTGTCAGGAAGGTATGTAATTGTAGAAATGTTACCGATATCTTTTAAAGAATATGTAGAGTTTTTAGGAGATAGTTCTGACTTAAACCAAAAGTATAAAGACTATTTGTTGTATAGTTCATTTCCTTATACTTTATCGCTAGATAATGATTTAGAACTTACTCATAATTATTTAGAGGGGATTTTTAATACAGTGTTACTAAAAGATGTTGTTGCTAGAAGAAAAATTTCGGATGTATTCATGTTAGAAAGTGTTATTGATTTTATGTTTAATAATATTGGTAATATAACATCAACAAAACGTATTTCTGATATGATGAAATCAGATGGAAGGAAAATATCTGTTAATACTGTAGAGTCATATTTAAAAGGTCTTATTGAAAGTTTTATATTATATCGAGTAAATAGATATGATATTAAAGGGAAACAATATTTGAAAACATTAGAAAAATATTATGTGGTTGATATTGGCTTAAGATATTTTTTGTTAGGAAATAAAAATGCTGATTTTGGTCATATTCTTGAAAATATTATCTATTTAGAACTAAAAAGGAGAGGGTATAAAGTTAATATTGGTAAGATTAATAATAGAGAAATTGATTTTATTGCAACGAGATTAGGGGTAGTCGAATATTATCAAGTTGCACTTACTACAAGAGAGAAAGGTACTTTAGAGAGAGAGCTTAGACCGCTGAAAAATATTCCGGATCATTATAGCAAAATACTTTTAACTTTAGATCAAGAACCGGATTCTTATTATGACGGTATTTTAAAAAAAAATGCGTTGGATTTTTTGTTGAATTAGGATGATAATATTGAATATTTATAATAGCTTACTATTATAAAATTTGATATAATGAATTTGAGGTGAGAATATGGAAAAGAAAATAAGTGGTTTATTTTTAATAATGATTAGTTTATTTGTAATAAGTGGAGTTACATTTGCATCAAATGAAGCAACAACTTTATATAAGTTGAAGCTATTAGCGGGTGATGGAACTGGATTTAATTTAGAAGGTCAATTAAAAAGAAGTGATGCTGCAGCGTTTATAGTAAAGTATATGGGTGAAAATGAAAATGTTAGAGAATATTCTTTTTTATATGATAATACTAATTTTAGTGATGTTGATAAAAATGAATGGTATGCAAAATATATAGGTTACTTAGTAAAACAAGGAGTTATAGAAGGTTATGGCGACGGAACGTTTAAACCTAATGAATTAGTAAGTGAAAAAGCGTTTCTTAAAATGGCTTTGGTAGGATTAGGTTATGAATATAATAAAGACTTTGACTGGTCAGATATATATATTAAAGCATATGAAGTAGGATTAGTCGAAGATATGAATTATGTTGTTAAAATAGATGATGATTATAATTATACTAGAGGTTCTGTAGTGAATGTTATATATAGTGCATTAGATAAACAAATAAAAAATCAAAATAAAACAATAGTAGAAAGATTAATTGATGAAAAGGTTACGTCATATAGTATAGTTAATAGTTTAGGACTTATTAGAGCTGATGATAAGAAAACTGCTATTGATAGCATTTCTGTTTTATCGTTATCAAATATAAAAATTAAATTAAATGAAAAAATTAGTAGTTATAAATTAGAAATCGTTGATTCAAAAGGAAATATATTAGTAATTAATGATAGAGTTTTAAATGATGATGAGTTAAATATTACTACAGAAATTCAAGAAGAAAGCGAGAAATATATAGTTAAATTAACTGAGGTAAAAGATAATGATAATTTTATAATTCCATCATTAGAAAAAGAATTTACTAGTTTAAAAGAGGATGTAATAGAATCAGTTTTTTTTGAGATATCAAAAATTGATGTGTTAAGCAATAGAGAAATCGAAGTTGTTTTTACGCATCCTATAAATGATCTTGCTAAACAAGTTTTATTATATTCTATTAAACAAAATAATATAGAAATTATTGAAGGAAATTATAAAACGATAAATGTAAGTGTAGATACATCAAGTGATAATAGTATAAAAATTTGGCTATTGGAAGATAAATTAGAAGATGAGCAACAGTATGTCTTAGATATTAATGCTGAACTTAAAAGCGAATATACAGTTCATTTAAATAAAGGTGAAGGACAAGAGTTTGAATTTGTTGGGAAAGGTAATGAACCATCAGAGTTGAAACTTCAAAAAATAGAAGTCTTGAATGATGATTACTTACGGTTGACATTTAACAAAGCGTTAGATGAAGATTCGGCACTTGATAATAATAATTATTCAATGGATGATAATGATTCAAGTACAGGAGATTATAATCAAGCGTCAAATGTTAAATTTACTGGAACTGGAGATTTATTAAAACGACAAATTGATGTTAAGTTTTTAAATATGAAAAAAAATCATCAGTATGAATTAGAACTTGATGATATTAAAGATATTTATGAATATGATGAAATTAATAATTATGAAGAAAATTTTCTTTGTGATTATAGTTCTGATTCAATTGAACCAACAGTTAAATTTGAATTTGCAGTAGCAATAAATGAAAAAATGATCGATTTATATTTTGATGAACCAATTGATGAGCTATCAAAAAATGCATATATAACTATTAGTGGAGAGAGTATTATTAAAAAAGTACTTGATAAAGATAAACCCTATATATTGACTTTAATTCTTTCAAGTAGATTTACTGAAAATGAAGAAGAAGATATTAAGATTATTAGTGGGATTTATGATCTTAATGGAAATAGAGTGACGGAGCAAATGATTCAAAAGAATATTAAAGGATCGAATAATAAAATTAATGATGTGAAAATTGCAAAAATAGATTTTATTTCTGAAGAAAAAATAAAGGTTGAATTTGATAGAAGTATAAATACTTCGGCATCGGATAATAAAAATGATTATATATTAAAATATGAAGATGAAGAGAATGATAATTATAAATTAGAAGCTAAAGAAGTAAATTTTATTTCTGATAAGGTTTTAATATTATCGTTTGAAACACTTGAAAACACTAAAGAATACGAACTAATAATTACTGATTTAATAGATGTTACAACTTATAAAACTGAAGAAATAATGGAAGATGTTCATATGATTGAATAATGTTAAAAAAAGGGGATTAATTAAAATTAATTCTCTTTTTTTATAATTCTATTAATTTTCGTAATTATTATTCTTTAAACTGAAATTCCAAAAAATGATATAATAAAAAAACGACAAGTTTTTGATAATTAACGAGAATGTGCTGCTATTTTATTCGCTTTTCCTTAATAAAAAATCTAGTATATTTACATGTTTTATACCATTTCTTGAAAAATCATATTTGTCCATTGAAAGTACATATTTAGGAAAGTTATCCTCCACAGAATCAAAGGCGCCAAATTCTCGTTGTATTATTTTGTCATTTGCTAGTAAGTAAGCTACCTGATAATAAATACGATTATTTCCATCCATAACAATAAAATCAATTTTTCCCTTTATTGTTTTTCCAACATATACTTCATATCCTCTATGAATTAATTCATTATATACAACGTTTTCTATCAGTGCGCCAATTTCAGTTTTGAAACCTGTATTATTGATTTTGGAAAGGCCAAGATCTGTTAAATAATATTTATCAGACCTTGTCAAAATCCGCTTCCCTCTGATATCATATCTCACAGCTTTATTCATAATTAAAGATGATGTAATATATTCAAGATATGCATAAATTGTTTCTGTTGAGACCTTTCTATTAATACTTTCAAAGAACCTGGAAATAGATTTTGCCGAAAAAGTTTGCGATGTATTTATCACCATATATTCTACGATTCTATTTAATACATCTACATCTCTAATTTTACTTCGTTGAATGATATCTCTAAGTACTATAGAATTATATAAATCACGAAGATATACTTTTGTTTCAGGTACTGATTGCATTAAAAATCGTTGCGGCATTCCACCATAGTCCAAATAATCCATAAAATCTTCTTCTTGAACTTTTTCTTTATCAAGCCCTTTTATTTCACACATTTCCAAAAATGAAAACGGCATAATCTTAAAACTCACATACCTGCCTGATAAATGAGTTGCTAGCTCGCCTGATAATAATTTGCCATTAGATCCTGTCAAAAACACACTACAATTCATTGCAGCTCTAAAGGAATTAATAGCTTTTTCAAAATTAGTAACATTTTGAACCTCATCAAACATCAGATATAATTTCTTGTCATCGACAACCTTCGCCTTAATGTATTGATGCAAATCCATTTCATTTGCAATAAATGAGTATTCTAAATCCTCAAAGTTTACATAAATAATATGAGCTTTATCAACCCCTTTATCCATTAATTCCATTTCTATTTGTTTTAATAATACTGATTTACCCGAACGACGTATTCCTATCAATATCTTTATTAAATTCGATTCATAAAATGGTCTAATCCGTTTCAAATATTCTTTTCTTATAATCATCACTTCACCTCTTTATTCCGTTATAACAAAACAATGCACTAAATACAAAAGTTATTTTGCTGTCTCGAAATAACTTTAAATATATTGTTGTTATTTTGTTTCTCAAAAATAAAATTCGGAAATTTATCAAATTAAAAAGTTCCCTCTATAAAAAAGGTTCCAAATATCTATATACTATTTACAGTGTTTTTCATGTGCTAAGTTTGAGTATATAAAGATTAAGAAAATTTAACATTTGATAGACAGATATAGCTTTAATTGATTGCTTTGTTATAGTAAGATGTTATTAGTTATTAGGGGGGCGAGATGAGACAAAAGAAAGCTATATCAAAAGAAACGTTTTTGTTATTATTTATTATTAGTATTTCATTTAGTTATTTAGGTAAGACTATGGGTGTAGGACCTATGTTTAATACGATTATGAAGACTGCTCATGATTTGTTATTATCGACTGTATTTTTTATTATGGCGATTGCAGTACTTGCTGGAGCTTTTTCGGCTTTACTGTCTGAATTTGGGGTTGTAGCGTTAATAAATAAAATTATTTCGCCTATTATGAAGCCACTCTATAAATTGCCAGGAGCAGCATCGTTGGGCGCAATAACAACATATTTATCAGATAATCCGGCGATAATATCTTTGTCGAAAGATAAAGGTTTTATAAAATATTTTAAAGATTATCAAAAACCTGTATTATGTAATTTAGGCACTTCATTTGGAATGGGATTAATTTTAAGTACATTTATGATTAGTCAGGGAAAAGGAACTGAATTTGTTGTTCCTGTAATTATTGGTAATATTGGAGCTATTATTGGAAGTATAGTTAGTGTTAGAATAATGATGCATTATACTAAGCTTTATTATAATGTTAGTGAATTAGATATAAAGAAAGAAAAGGTAAAAAGATTGATGAATATCGAGAAATTAGAGATGGAAGTTCATTAGAAAGAGGCTTAGAGGCTATTTTAGAAGGTGGCAAAAATGGTGTTGAAATGGGTCTTGAAATAATACCAGGAGTATTAGTTATATGTACTCTTATTATGATTTTAACATTTGGACCTTCAGAAATTAATAATGGAGTGGCTGTATATAAAGGATTAGCCTATGAAGGTGTTGAATTGTTACCTAAAATAGGAAATTTACTATCACCAATTCTTAAACCTTTATTTGGATTTAGTAGTGCAGAATCTATAGCGTTTCCTATTACATCTTTGGGTTCTGTTGGAGCGGCTTTAGGTCTAGTGATAAAATTTATTAAAGAAGGATTAGTTAATGGGAATGATATTGCAGTTTTTACAGCTATGGGAATGTGTTGGAGTGGTTATTTATCGACTCATGTAGGAATGATGGATTCTTTAGGAGTGAGGAAATTGGTAAATAAAGCGATATTTTCGCATACAATAGCAGGTTTAGTTGCAGGTATTAGCGCTCATATGATGTTCACACTTATTTCGTTTATTTAAAAGATGCTGCAACTGCAGTATCTTTTCTTAAATAGCAATGCTTATTTGTTTTTTTAAAAAAATACTTGACGGTGTATTACTAAAGTGATATTATAAATGAGTTGTCAGCAAATTTGATTGATGGAAATAATAAAATGAAAAAATGCTTGACAATCAATTTAAAAAGATGTAATATTATAAATGTCGCTAAAACAGGTGATTGAAAAGTTTTTTAAAAAAACACTTGACGGCGAGAACAATTATTGTTAAGATAA
>JAYEHA010000466.1:0-7408 GCA_034659335.1 Bacillota bacterium | reverse complement strand
ATAAATTGTTCATCTTCAGTAGGTAACTTTTCTCTATTCATATAAATAAATTCTGTCCTAAAAAGGCCAATTCCTTCACTTCCACTATTTATAACTCCTGGAATATCCCTTAAAGTAGCAATATTTGAAGAAAGTTCTATTCTATGTCCATCTGTCGTTATTGTCTTTTTAGTTATATATTCCTTTAATTTTTCTTTTCTATCATTCTCTCTTTTCTGCTTTTTTAAATACTCCAATTTTATTTCTTCTGTTGGATTAACAATTACATGCCCATTAAAACCATCTATAATAATCTCATCACCATCATGAACCTTTGATAAAATACATTCTAAAGCCACTACAGCTGGCACATCTAAAGCTTTCGCCATAATTGCACTATGCGAAGTTTCTCCACCGGTTTCACTAACAATACCAATTACTGTATTTAAATCAAGTTTTGTAGTATCAGCAGTCTTTAAATTTCTTGTAATAATAATTTTTTTAATACCTAATTTTTTTTCTTCATTATCAGTAGATGAAATCATAATTTTTAATAATTTTAATAAAATATACTTTAAATCCATAGCTTTATGATTCATTTCTTCGTCACTAATACTTTCAAAAATACTAATATAATTATCAATTACATTTTTAAGTGCAAATTCAGCATTAATATGTCTTCCAATTATTTCCCGTTTTACTTGTTCTATAATTTCTTCATCAACTAACATTTCAAGATGATCATGAAAAACTTTATATTCTTCCAACCCTGTTTCCCTATACATTGTTCTATATTTTTCTTCTATATCATGCTTACAAATTCTAATAGCCTGCAAATATTTTTTAACTTCATGCTTAACATCTATAATATCTCTTCTACTAATTTTCTCATCAAAATCTTTATAAATTTCTACTCTTCCAATGCTAATTCCAGGTGAAACACCATGTCCATACATAAAATCCTCCCACTAATAACCATTCACACTATTAAGTATATAACAATTTGTAATAATTATGTAGATTCTTTTTTAAAAAAAAGATTGGGCTTTCACCCAATCAAAATGTAGATATATATTATAAAATTTTCTAATATGCTTTTAATTACCTGCTAAAATCTTATAATGAAAGTATTTTTCTAGCCTCATCAACTGTAGCTATTTCTCGTCCTAGCTCTTTAGCGATTCTTACTACCCTTTTTACCAACATTTCATTAGTAGCATAAGTATCTTTATCATACATTAAAACATCTTCTAAACCAGTTCTTACATGTCCTCCTAATAAAATAGCCATAGTAATCATTTCTATTTGCGAATTTCCAATTCCTGAAACGCTCCAAGTAGAACCTTTTGGAATACTATCAACCATAAACATAAGATTTTTAGCCGAACCTTTAATTGACCCCGGTACATTCATTACCATATTAAAATGCAAAGGACCTTTTAAATACCCAATTTTCATTAGATATACTGCATTTCTAATCATTGCTAAATCAAAAACTTCAATTTCCGGTTTCATATTATTATCTAACATCTTTTTTGCTAATCCCTTAATTAAATCAGGTGCATTAGCATTTACGCTTGTTGGAAAATTTGATGAACCAGTAGATAAACTTGCCATATCAGCATCAAGATCAAGCATCTGTCCACGCCATTCAATACTGTTTTCTCCACCTCTAGCTCCAGTTGATACTTGTTTAATAATATCAACATCGTTCAATTTTTCTAAAAGCTTTTTATACTCTTTCCTATCACTTGTTGGTAATAAATTTTTATCTCTAACATGTAAATGTGCAACTGCTGCACCAGCATCCTTGCATTTTTTTACATCACTAACTATTTCATCAATTGTTAATGCTGATTCTGGATTAAGTTGATATGTTGGTACATTACCTGTTGGCGCTACTGTAATAACTAATTTTTCCATTATTTTCACATCCTATCTAAAAAGCTTATCATTAACTGATTTAATCCCAATCTCCAATTTTTCAAAAATTACATCAATTTCTTCTTTAGATACACTTAATGGTGGTGCTAATAAAATATGATCACCTAAATTCCCATCTACAGATCCACCACCAGGATAAACGATTAATCCTTCTTTAAAACACGCTTCCATTAAAAGAGTTTTAAAATTTATTTCTTTTGAAAAAGGTTCTTTTGTTTTTTGATTTTGTACAAACTCAATACCAATCATCAAGCCTTTTCCTCTAATATCTCCAATACATTCATATTTATAAAGTGATTGCAATTTCTCCATAAGATAATTACCTTGCTTTTTCGCATTTTCAACATAATTTTCTCTTTCAGTAATTTCCATTACTTTTAAAGCAATTCCACATGATAATGGATTTCCCGCATAAGTATGTCCATGAATAAAATGACCACTACCATTAACCATAATTGTATTAAAAATTTCATCATTAGCAATAGTGCAACCAATAGGTGTATATCCCGCACTCATTCCCTTAGCAGCGACTAAAATATCTGGGATTAAATCATAATGATTTACAGCAAAAATTTCTCCAGTACGACCAAATCCACTCATTACTTCATCAATAATCAACAAAATATCATACTTATTACATATATCTCTAACCATATCAAAATATATCTTCTCTGGATAAACTCCAGGTGCTGCCGAACCTACAACTGGTTCACTAATAAATGCTGCTATATTTTCTGCACCATGTCTTTTTATTTCTTGTTCTAATTCTTCAGCAGCTTTTATGCTCGATTCTACCTTATCTTCTAAATTCCATTTATTTCTATAATGATAAAACTGATCTATTTTAGGAAAATTAATTAAATAATTATCATATATTTTTCTACGACTTGATAAACCAGTCATCGATAATGCTCCTAAAGTATTTCCATGGTATGAATTCCATTTAGAAATAATTTTCCATTTACTAGAAACTCCATCTCTTTCAACAAAATATTGTCTAGCCATTTTAATTGCAGTTTCAGTCGCTTCTGAACCACCAGATAAAAAATAAACATGATTTAAATCACCTGGTGCATACTCCGCAATTTTTTTTGCAGTTTTTTCAATTTCATCTACAGTCCATCTAGATAAATGAGTAAAACTAATTCTTTCCATCAATTCTTTAGTGTAGGCAGCTACTTCCTTATTAGCATGTCCAATATTCGCAACTACCGAACCCGAGCAACCATCAATATACCTATTTCCTTTATCATCAAAAAGATAAATTCCTTCAGCTTTAACTATTTTAGGATATCTCCAATTTTGATTTCTATAAAAAACATTATTATTTGGAGCAGAATTCTTAGACATTTTCCTCACCCTCTACTTCTACTTCTGCTTCTGCCTTTAATTTCAATTCTTCTCTTCTCTTAATTATAAATATAACTGCAAATATTCCTATACCTGCACCTGTAGTTAAATAATCAGGATTAACTAATAATAAACCTGCAATTGCTAAAACTAACCGTTCCCAACCCCTAGCTGGTGTCCTAAAATAACCACTTACTGCACCTGCTAAAGAATACATTCCAACTAAAGCTGTACTTACAGCAATTACTACAGTAGGAATAGTTGCATCGACTAATACAAGTACTGGTGATGTTACAAACAAAAATGGAACTAAATACGCTGCAAATGCAAGCCGTGCTGCTTCTACTCCAGTTTTAAATGGATTTGATTTTGCAATTCCTGAACCCGCAAATGCCGCTAAAGCTACTGGCGGTGTAATATCTGCAATAATACCAAAGTAGAATACAAATAAATGAGCTGCTAAAATTGGTACGCCAATACTTATTAAAGCTGGTGCTGCTACTGTAGCCTGAACGATATAATTAGCGGTAGTTGGCATTCCCATACCAAGTATAATAGATGCAATCATAGTTAAAATCATTGTAAAATAAATATTTCCACCTGCAAGTGCAACAATACCATGTGATAATTTAATACCTAATCCTGTTAAAGTTACAACACCTACAATAATACCTGCACTAGCACAAGCCATAACAACTGGTAATGCTGATTTTGCACCTTCTTCTAAGCCCTGAATTATCTCTTTAAATCCAAAATTTATATCTTTATCAACAAATCCATTAATTATACCAATAGCTACTGCTGAAATTATTCCATATAATGCAGCAAACATTGGAGTATAGCCTTTAATTAATAATGTTACAATAAAAATAATTGGTACTCCTAAAAACCATTTTTCTTTTAATAATGTTTTAGCTTTTGGTAAATCTGATTTTGGTATTCCTTTTAACCCATTTTTCTTTGCTTCTAAATGAACCATAATAAATATTCCTGCAAAATATAAAAATGCTGGTATAGATGCACCTAATGCAATAGTAATATATGGTAAATCTGTAAATTCTGTCATAATAAAAGCTGCTGCTCCCATTACAGGTGGCATTAATTGCCCTCCAGTAGATGCTGCTGCTTCAACTGCTCCAGCAAATTCTGATCTATACCCGATACTCTTCATAAGTGGTATTGTAACTGAACCTGTTCCTACAGTATTTGCAACTGAACTTCCTGAAATAGTTCCTTGAGTAGCACTTGCAACAATTGCAGCTTTTGCAGGTCCACCAACTTTATGTCCAGCTAGTGATAATGCTAAATCCGTTAACCAATCTCCAATTCCAGTTTTCTTAAGGTATGTTGCAAATAATAAGAATAGAAATATAAATGTTGCTGATACCATAATCGGAATTCCAAGAATAGATTCTGAACTCAACCAAGCATATGTTACGATTCTTTTTATGCTATAACCAGAGTGAGCAAAAAATCCTGGAATATAATTTCCGAAAAATGCATATAATAAAAATATAGATGAAACTACTATTAATATTGGCCCTGCTACTCTTCTCGTAGCTTCAATAACAATTAGTAATGCAATAACAGAAATTATTGTATCCACCATTGTATAAGCACCAGCTCTAAATAATAACGCTCTAAAATTCATTAAAACATATCCTACAACTACTAATGATAAAGCAACCATTATATAATCATACCAATGTACTTTATTAGTTAAATCCTTTGATCTCATTGGATATAATAAAAATATTAAAACTAACGCAAATCCTACATGTACCCCTCTTTGAATCATTGGTGGTTGCAAACCAAACCCAGCTGTATAAAGTTGAAATAAACTCCACATTATACCTAATGCAAAAACTATTTTAAACATCGGTCCTTTTAATTCGCGATATGCAAACTCTCTATCATACTTTTTTAATATCGCCTTACTTTTTTCTTCATCTGTCATGTTTTCTAAATTAAGATTATCTGCCATTTAAAAAACTCCCTCCTTCAAATAAGAAATCAAAGATTTCTTAACAACTCTTACTTTTACATAGCCCCCTGGCTTATATAAATCTTTTAATATAATATCTCTATTTTTATATTGCAAAATATGATTTGCAACTACTTTTCCTATTACAATTGGGATTTCATCAAACTCAACATCATAATTATATACTCTAATATAATCATCATTAAATTCCCACATGGTATCGTTTTCCGGTTCTGAAGGTAAATTGGCACTATAAGTGTCAAATTTCATTTCTTTTATATCAAATTTCATCTCATTATTTATTGTATAAGTTTCAATTATTGGACGTCTACTAACCGAATGTGTCCACAAAACAGTTACATCATCATCAATATGAGTTGCTGTTTGATAAATAACTTCATTACACCTTTCTCCTTGATCGAAAATATAAACTTGCAAAACTTTAATTGGGAAGAAAAAAAGTAATAATAACAGTAATAATAATAGCAAAATTAATTTTTTCAAATTATTCATAACTTCCCTTTCTTAAAAAAAGCCGAGAATAAATCTCGGCTTCTATCCTTAAATTTTAATCCCTATTTTTATTTTTTTCCCATTTCTTCTAAATATTTTAATGCGCCTGGATGGAATGGAGTAGTTATACCATTAATTGCAGTATCAATACTAATTTGTCCACCTCTTGCATGTCCCATTTCAATTTCTGCTGTATTTTCATACATAACTTTTGCAAGATTATAAACTAATTCATCACTTAAATCTGCTTTTACATATAATACAGCTTGTAATGCTACAGTCATTGCATCTTCATCTTGTCCTTTATAAACTCCACCTGTAATTGGGAATTGAGCTGCAAAAGGAACAGTTTCTAATAAATTGTCAAATCCTTCGCCAGTTACTTCTAAAATTTTAACTGGATTAGTAGTTGCTATTTGAGTAACAGCAGAAGCTGGGAATGATACTACAGCAAAACCTGCATCTAAGTTACCATCTTTTAATCCTGCAACAGCATCAGAAAAACTACCTGGTCTAGATTTAAAATCATCTTCGCCAATACCATAAGCATCTAATATAGCTAAAGCAGTTACATAAGTTCCACTTCCTGGAGGACCTGGATTAATTGTTTTACCTTTTAAATCAGCAATTGAAGTAATTCCTGTTTTTTGAGTAGTTATTACATGCATAACCTCTGGATATACTACACCAACAGCTTTAAATCCGTCTAACGGTTTTGGAAAACTCTCTCCAACACCATTCATTGCTTGATCAGCAATGTTATTCATTGCCATTACGATATCAACTTCTCCAGAAGATACTCTATTGATATTTTCAACAGAAGCTCCAGCTGGTTGAATTGTTACATTAATACCTTCAATATTCTTATTCCACGTACTTGCAATTGCTCCACCAAGTGGGTAATAAGTTCCTGATGTTCCACCAGTAGCAAATGCTAACTCTAAAGTTTCAACCTCAGCCGGTTCTTCAGTCTTAGCTGGTTCTTCAGTCTCAGCTGGTTCCTCAGTCTTAGCTGTACATCCTGTTAAAGCAAATGTAAATGCTAAAACTAAAATTAATACTAACGCAAAATTTCTTTTCATTTGTTTCCCTCCCTATTAATCAACAATGTTACATTTTCTTAATATTAGGATAACTTACATAATCCTTAAAAATACAAAAAACTACAAAAAGTTACAAAAAAAAAGAATCTTTCGATTCAATAATATATCTTATGAGGAATTTATTGTGATAAAGTTATATCTAGCTCTATCAACTTAACTATATTATAAACTATATCTTTTAAAAAGTAGTAACAAAAGTGTTAAAATTAGGTTAATTCATTAATTATTCCTCCAATATACCTTTTTATATCAATTTTACCTCTTATTCTTGAAAGACCTTTTAAATAATTCATTTCCTTTCTTACCTCAGTAAATCTAAAAAGTGTACTAGAATAATTTTCAAAAGTAGAATTAAAATAATCTTCTAACCCTAAACTTGCAATTGATTCTAATGAATCTATTGTTGCCCTTCTAACTCGTTGCTTAATAGTTTTTTCTTTAATTTTATTATTATAAATTTCCAAATAATAATTTGATAAATATTTATAAAAAAAAGTCATATTTTCATTATAAAACTCAGTTTTCTTAACACTTT
>JAYEHA010000465.1:0-7425 GCA_034659335.1 Bacillota bacterium | reverse complement strand
CTCACAACTCTTAGAGCTTTTAATCACTAAACGTAGAGTACGGAACTAGACTAAATATTCCGTAGTACCTATATATTTGTAAGTAACGTAGTCGCACTAAGACTTAGGCTAATCAACTAGAGCTTTTTCAAGCTTGCGACTTCAGTCGTGAGTAGTTGACTTTTACCCTCCTCAATATACATAATAATAAAAAACTCTTTTAAAATCTTTTTTACCGTACTCTTAGGCAACACTTCAATTTGCTGTGGTAAATAGGCAAATGGAATATATTTATATTTATAAGTAAATTTAATTACCTCATTAAAATTCGTTTTTTCAATTAACATTTTATTAAATTCATTATACTGATATAATTTCATATCGTCAACTTCAAAATACTCTGCAATCTTTTCATTTAAACTAATAAACAATTCAACATATGAACATTCCTCATCCAATTTCAGTATTTTCCCTAATATTGGCAATATAACTTCAACTAATATTCTTTTATTTATCGGCATTTCAATATTAAAAAGTTTATAAAGTCTTTTAATTTTTTTATCACTCAATTTAAGTATCTTATTAATAAAAAAATCTTCATCCTTATCAGTTTTTATATAATATCTTGTTCCATTATACTTTTCAATCACTCTATAAGCATCAAGATATCCATACTGCATCCCTTCTCTTATAATTTCTGGATCAGTTTCAATTGTCCTTGATATTTTTTTACTTGGAGCAATCTTAATAATATTAAGATCATCTCTCTTTATTTTTCTTTTTCTTCCCGTTCCCTCTATCCCTATAACAATAATATCTTTTATATCCTTTTGGGAAATAAGATTTACAGGCATATTATCATAAAAACCACCATCAATAAATTTTTTTCCATCAATCTTATCAAGTTTAAAAATCGGTAAACTTGCAGATGCAATAATATATTCAATCAATTTACCTTTTGGAATATCTTTAATAAACACTTCAATAGGTTTAAAATCAGTAAAAGAAACTGTTACTAATCCAAAATCAATTTTAGATTCTCTCAATTCTTCTTCGTTAATATTGTCAATAAGCATCTGTCTCAATGGATTAATATCAAATCCACCATCCTCAATTGTCTTAATAACATACTCTATAATTTTAGGAATATCTTTACTCTTAAATTCTAAATCAAGTATTTTAGATAATAACTCTTTATCTGTATCTACTACATTAAGAATTTCAGCCTCTTCCCATATATTATAAAGTTCATCAAATTTATTAAGTGCTAAAAAAGCACCATTAATAGCTCCTATTGATGTGCCAGTTATTGCATTAAATTTAAATCCCATTTCAAAAAGAGCTTTAACAGCACCAACTTGATATGCCCCTTTTGCTCCACCGCCTTCAAGAACTAATCCATACATAATATACCTCCTCTTAAAAAAAATATATTTCCCTATAATTTACTCCTTAAATATTATATAATTATTATATCATATTTAAGGAGTAATAATTATGAAATCTAACAATCCTAAAATTAATCACTTATTTAATATTATTGATACAAATCCAGATATTGCAAATAAAGAAGCAATACTATTGTATAAATCTGAATTCAGTAAATTAAGCAATATGCACAAAAGCGAAATAATATATATTATTTCCGCTACTTTTTGGATACTTGGTGATAATTCAAACGCCATGAATTTCGCAAGGAAAAACATTGCTAATGCCTATTCTATAATAGGTATGATTAACTCATATAAAATTTTAGGAAATATTACAGCAGATTTAAAAAATTATTCTGATGCTATTGATTACTACAATAATGGTCTTCAATTAGCAATTGATAATAATCTAATTAACGAATATTATGCATTTTATAACAATATTGGAAATGTTTATAGTGATATTAATGCCTATAAAAATGCAATTAAATATTTTTTAAAATCTATTAAATGTCATTATAGTAATAAAATTAATATAGGTCTTGCTGAAATGAATTTAGTTGAAGCATATATTTCTATGAGCGACTTAAATTCTGCATTACTATATCTCAATAAAGCCAACGATCTATTAAAAAATAATGCCTCAAATATTTCTATTGCCAATTTAAATACTGTATATGCAAAATACTATTTTGCCAACGGTGAATATAAAAAATCTTATGATTGTTGTAAATTATCTATTGATAATTATAATGATGCAAATAATGAATATAGAAATATGAATAATTATATAATAATAAGTGATATTTATTTAATAGAAAACGACTATAAAAATACAATTTTTTATTTAGAAAAGGCATATAATACTGCTAATAACTTTGATGATTATATTCAAGTAGCAAAGTTGTCATCTAAACTTGCTACTTTATATAATAAACAAAACAATTTAGAAAAAGCTCTTTTTTATTATAAAGCTTTTACTAACTCTATTATTAAAAATTCAGCTCTTAATAATAAGCATATTAAAAGTCAAATTGAAACAAAAGAAAAAATCCAAAAAATAGAACTAGAAAGAAAATACATTTTAAAAGAAAATATTGAATTAACTAAAATAAATAATAAGATAGAATTAATTAATAATATTGGAAAAGAAATCACTTCAACTCTTGATTTTAAACATACTGCTTATAAAATTAATTCAATACTTAAAAATGTTTTAAAAATAGATTTTCTAATAATTGCTCATATTAATAAAGATAGGAAATCAATGAAATATATTGAAATTTCAAATATTGATAATACGAAAATTCGATTAGTTAACGAAAACAGCTCTTTAGAAGATACACTAGCTCAATGGATAATAAATAATAAAAAACCAATATTCTCAAACAATTATAGAGAAGAGTATAAAAAATATAAAACTAATTTTAAAGAAACGCTAGAAAATTCACCAGATTCAATAATATTTATACCACTAAAATCTAACAATAAAATCATAGGCTTTTTTTCAATACAAAGTTTATTAAAAAATGCATATACAAATGATAACTTCGACTTTATTAATACTTTATCTCCATTTATTTCAACTGCACTAGAAAACAGCATTAAATCTTATCAACTAATTAAAGAAATTGAACACAGTAAAAAAACTAAAATAAAATTAGAAAAAGCAAATAAACAATTAGAAATTTTTTCTAATTATGATGCATTAACAAATATACCAAATCGAAGATATTTATTTACTCATTTAAAAAAAGTTACAAATTTATCCTTTAGAGAAAAGACACCTTTAACACTTTTAATTATTGATATAGATTATTTTAAACAATATAATGATAATTATGGTCATATCAAAGGCGACCATTGCTTAAGAAAGCTTTCTGAAATATTAACAACTTCATTGAAAAGAAAATCTGATTTTGTTGCTAGATATGGTGGAGATGAATTTGTTGTAATTTTGCCAAATACTGATAGAGATGGAGCTATTTCAATAATTAACGAAATTATTTCTTATTTAAAAGAAAAAAATTTAGAACATAAATACTCAACAGCATCCAATAGAATTACACTTAGTATTGGTGGATATTCAATATCTGGACATAATAGAATAACACCACGTAACTTTATAAAAAAAGCTGATGAATGCTTATATATAGTTAAAGAAAAAGGCAGAAATGGATATCACGTTATAACTGAATCACAAAATAACAAAAACAAATGATTAGTCATTTGTTTTTGTTATTCCAAACATTAATGTCCCTTTACATGCAATCTCTCCATCTACATAAACAATAGCTTCTCCTTTACCAATATTTCTTCTAAACTTACCAAGTGTAACTTCAATCCTTAAGACATCTCCAGGTACAACTTGCCTCTTAAACCTTACTTTATCAATACCGGCAAATACTGCTAACTTTCCTTTGTTTTCATCTAATGCCATAAGTGCAACAGCTCCTACTTGTGCCATCGCTTCAACAATTAATACACCTGGCATTATTGGTTTATTAGGAAAATGACCTTGAAAAAATGGCTCATTTGCACTAACATTTTTTATTCCAATACAACTTTCTCCTGGTTTTAATTCAAGAACTCTATCAACCAATAAAAATGGATACCTCTGAGGTATTAACTTCTTTATTTCTTCAATATTTAACATAACTCCTCCTTGTGACCTAGTACTATTACTTTATACTATCATTATATAACAATTTATATAAAAAAAGAATAAGTTTTTATACTTATCCCTTAAAATCAAAATTACTCCCTTTATCTTGTAAATTTTCATATAATATTTTAGCAATACCAATACCCTTTCCACTTGAAATATTATTTGCCATCTCTTCATCCAACATTGATTCAAAAACTTCTCTTGCATGCGATTTCTCAATAAAGCCATTTTCTCCTATAGTTGTCTTCATACTCTTTAAAAGCATATTTACAAAAATTGCTTCAAAATCTTCACATACTTTTTTTAATTTTTTATCATCGCCACTCTTTAAAGAATCACTTAGAATTTTACTAAAATCTTTATTCTCATTTTTATTAATTTTATTTGCTATTTCAGAAAAATCCATTTGATTAGAAATCCCACTAATATCCATCTCTTCCCTCACTATCTTTTAATACTATTAGCAACACCAAGCATACTATCAACCGTTTGAATAGTTTTTGAATTAAGCTCATATGCTCTTTGAGCAGAAATCATATTTACCATTTCTTCAATAACTTGAACATTTGATGTTTCAACATATCCTTGCCATATTTCGCCTGCCGAACCACTCTCATTATCTAACGGTTCTCCCGATACATCAGTATTCTTATAAAGATTTTTACCAATACTTTCTAACCCTGATGGATTTGCAAATGAAATTACTTTTATTTTATTTACAACTTCTTTTGTTCCATCTGCTCTTTCAACATTTATTTCTCCATTTTCAGCAACAACAATTTTTTTTATATTTTCTCCTAATTCAATTTCTCCATCTTCTCCAATAACAGAATATCCACTTGATGTAGTAAGTTTTGCCGAACCATCAACAATACTAAGCTTAAATGTTCCATCTTTTGTATATCTTTCTTCACCATATTGATCATTTATAACAAAGAAACCATTCCCATTAATTGAAAAATCCAAATCATTTTCAGTCTGCTTAAAACTTCCGTTCGAAAAATTCCTTGTAGTTGCAATAGTCATAACACCATTACCTATTTCTAATTTAGATATTTTTCCATCTTGTCTAACAAAATCATCTCCACTAATTTTTTCATACATCAAATCTTTAAATTCAACTCTCTGGCTTTTAAAGCCCACAGTATTAACATTTGAAAGATTATTAGAAATTGTATCTATTTGTTTTTGTATACCATTCATTCCTGATGCTGCCGACCACATTGCTCTCATATCAAACCTCCTTATGCTCTAACCAATCCGACTTCATTAATAACCTTATCTAAAGTTGCTTCAATTGAACTAATCACTTTTTGACTTGATTCATAATTTTTGCTAACCTTTACTAGTTTTATCATTTCTTCAATAGAATCTACATTTGCATCTTCAAGATATCTTTGCATTACCGAACCATTAAATGTAGTTTTTTCACCCATCAAATCATTATCAATTACAAAATAAGTTCCACCTATTTTTTTTAAATCTCCATAATTAGAAAAATCTATAATTTTTATTTTATCAATTATTTCATTATCTTTAATAATCTCACCAAATTCATTAATACCTATATTTGAATCTGGTAAAACAATATTCCCATTAATTCCTTGAACTGGATTACCATCAATTGTAACAAGTTCATTATTCTCATTTAATTTAAATGCACCATTTCGAGAATAAACCTTAGTACCATCTAAATCAATTTCAAAATAACCATTACCATTTATTGCAACATCTAGATTCCTATCAGTCATTTTCATCTGTCCTTGAGAAAAATCTGTAAATAAATATATTTCTTTAACTCCTGAATTAATTGTTCCAATTACGTCAAATGCTGCATCTTTTACTAATTCATTTTGAATTTGACCATTAACAATAACCTGTCCAGTTTTACTTATTTCATAATTATTATCACCAACAAATATCTCATTACCCTTTGTATCAACAAGTCTATTCCCTAAATCATAATTTATAGTCTTATTAGAGTTTAAATAATATGTACTTAAATAACCATCTTGATCAGTAGTAAGCTTAACAGATTTATTATTACTAATACCATCCTCTGTGTTTATACGAAAATAACCATCTTGCGTATTTAAATTATATTTATCGTTATATTTATTTATTTCAATTTCACCATGTCTTTTTTCCATAGTAAAACTTGAACCATTTCTTTTACTAATTAATACATCATTAAAAGATTCAACTGTAATATCGTCTTTTTTAAATCCAACAGTATTAACGTTTGCCATATTATTACCTATAACATCAATTTTTGTTGCTGATGTTAACATATTTGTTCCAGCTATATATAATCCTCTAACCATAATAACACCTCCGTACTAATATTATTATCGACATTTTATTATTATTATTAAATATCAAAAAAATAAAAGAATTAATAATAATTCTCTTATTTTTTTCTTTTAACTTTTTGAATAATTTCCATATACTTTAAATGAAGTTGAATTATTTTTAATTTCATTAATAATATTTCTAACTTTAAATTCTTCAAGATTTCCTTCTAAATCTACGTAAAAATAATATTCAAATGGCGATTCAATTATTGGTCTTGATTCAAGTTTATACATATTAATATTATTTTTATCAAAAATTTCTAAAACATTATACAAAGCTCCAGGTTTATGATAAACAGAAAATCCTATTGTTATTTTATTTGCTTCTTTTTTATAACAATTATTCTTTGATATTATTATAAATCTAGTAATATTTTTTCTATTGTGATTTATATTTTTTTCTAAAATATTAAGATTATAAATTCCTGCAGCTTCAAAACTAGCAATTGCTGCGATATCATTTCTTTCAGAATCACTTACCATATATGCACTTTTTGAAGTACTATCCGCATTTATAAGCTCCCAATTAAACTTTTTTAAAAACTCACTCGATTGGTCAAGTGCTTGAGGGTGAGAATAAACTGTTTTAATATCTTCAATTTTAGTACCTTTTTTTACTAATAAATTATGATTAATCTCAATGTTCGTTTCAGCTATAATATTTAAATTGTATTTTTTTAATAAATCATAAACTAAAATAATACTTCCAGTTGAAGTATTTTCAATAGGCAATACTCCATATTTTATTTCTTTATCATCTACTGCTTCAAATATTTTTTCAAACGTATCAAATGAAACTAAATTGCCTTTCTCAAAATATTTTTTTGATGCCAAATGGCTATACGATCCTTTTTCGCCTAAATAACCTATTGAATTTAAGGATTTATGAATAATTTCTTTATCTATTTCATTTATCTGATATTTCTTTGATAAATGCATTATTTCATGAAAAAACTGCTCTATAATTAATTTTAATTTCTTATCATTTTCTTTT
>JAYEHA010000464.1:0-7451 GCA_034659335.1 Bacillota bacterium | reverse complement strand
AATTCTTTATCTTTTAAATATTTAACAACATAATTTATTGCTTTTTTTCTTCCACGAACTTTACTCATAACTTCTAATTTACCATTTCTAATAGTTAAAATCGGCTTCATTTTTAATACACTTCCAACAAAAGCCTCTGTTACTGATAATCGTCCACCTTTTTGAAGAAATTCTAAAGTATCTATTATAAAAATGTTTTCTAAATTTTCAATATTATAATTTATATTATCAATAATTTCATCATAATCTTTATTAGCTTTAACATCTCTTGCAGCATTAATCACAATTAATCCAAAACCAAAACTAATTGCTTTTGAATCAAATACTCTAATCCTATCTGTATTTAATAATTTTTTTGCAATGTTTGCAGCTTTAAAAGTCCCACTCATCTCTTTTGACATAGTAATACAAATAATTTGATCAAATGATTCTAAAAAAATTTCAAATGCTTTTTTAAATTCACCAGGATTCACTTGAGAAGTAGTAGGTATTTTTTTAGAATTCTTTAATTTATTAAAGAACTCTATATTAGTTAATTCAACCCTATCATAATAAGATGCATCTTCAAAATTAACACTCAATGGAAGAACTTCGATATTTAATTCTCCAATTATTTCATTAGGTATATCCGAAACACTATCAGTAATTATTTTAATTCTCATTTTTTACACCTGCTCATACTTAAGATTAAATATAATTTATTATTCAACTTTTTCAATTACAGTAAAGGCAATATTTGAAGCATGATCTGCTATTCTTTCAAGATTACTTAAAATATCTAAGAAAACAATTCCAGCAGAAGGACCGCATTTACCTTCATTAAGCCTTTGAATATGTTTTTTACGCAATCTTTTTTCTAATGCATCAATTTCACCTTCTCGTTCAATAATTGAACGAGCAACATTTATATCTCCACTTACAATCACTTCAAGAGATTGCAAGTATGACTTTGTTACTCTTTCATACATAAAATCAATTTCTTCTTTTGCACTATCAGAAAAAGAAATATTATTTGTAAATTTAAATACTGCAATTTCAGCTATATTGTCACAATGATCTCCAATTCTTTCAAAATCACTAACTGTTCCAAAAAGCCCATCAATCGTTTTTCTTTGTTCACTAGAAATTTCTTTACTAGTAAATTCAAACATATATTTTACTATTAAATTTGAAATAATATTAATTCTCTTTTCTAAAACGAAAACTTCTTTAGCTTTAGATTTTTCATTACTTAAAATAGATTCTTTAGATAAAAATAAAATTCTTTTAGTAATTGAGCCTAAATGAAGAACTTCTTTTAATACTTGTACTATTGCAATAGATGGCGTTTCTAAAAGTCTATCATCTAAATATTTAAGTTCTTTATATCTATAAGTATCTCTATCCTCTAATGGCATAAGTTTCTCAACTATTTTAACTATTAATCCTGCAAATGGTAACAACATAATCGTATTAGTAACATTAAATAATGTATGAGCATTTGCAAGTTGTCTAGCTGGCAAATCTGACATATTTTTTACTATATTAATAGTAAAATTTTTAAAGAAAATAACAAAAACTACTGCACCTACAACATTAAATATTAAATGCATTAATGCTGCCCTTTTTGCATTTTTTGAAGCACCAACACTTGATAATACCGCAGTTACACAAGTTCCAATATTTGAGCCTAAAACTATTGGAAAAGCTGCTTCTATAGGCAATAATCCTTGTGATGCTAATGCAACTAATATTACTGTAGTAGCAGAAGAACTTTGAATAATTGCAGTTATTGCAAATCCAGTAAATACAGCAAAAAAAACATCTTTCACTCCACCATTACCAAAACTACTCAATAAATCAATAAACCCCTGATACGATCTTAATGGTTTCATTGCATCTTTCATAACATCCATACCAAAGAAAAGTATTCCAAAACCAATAAGTATCTCAGAATATTGAATCGCTTTTTCATTTTTAGAAAAAAGTTTTATCATAACTCCAGCACCAATAGCAACTGGTGCAATAGCAGTTAAATCAAATGATACTAACTGAGCAGTAAATGTAGTACCAATATTTGCACCCATTATAATTCCAATAGATTGAGTTAAAGACATTACCCCTGCATTAACAAAACCTACAACCATAACTGTTGTTGCAGATGAACTTTGTATTATCATAGTTACAAAAGCACCAACCATAACACCAAACAATTTATTTTTTGTTAAAGCTTCAATAATTTTTTCCATTTTATTACCAGCACTTTGTTCAAGGCCATCTGACATTATTTTCATTCCATAAAGAAATAATCCCAATCCCCCAAACACTTGAAAAATTATTGTTATAATCGTTGAATTCATAATTACCTCCAAAAACATATAATACATACTAAACCATTATATTAAACAATATAATAGTTTTTAAAATTTATAACCAATTTGCCTTAATGCTTCATAAGCAATTATTGCCACCGAATTTGATAAATTCAATGACCTTATATCAACATGCGTCATCATTGGTATTTTTATTTCATTTTTTTTATATCTAATATGTAAACTTTCTGGCAATCCAGCAGTTTCCTTACCAAATATAATAAAACAACCATCTTCAAATTTAACATCAGAATGGTATTTCGTAGCTTTTGTTGTACTTAAAAATATTTTTTCATTACCATACTTTAATAAAAAATCCTCTAATGAGTCATGAACTTCTAAATCTAATAAATGCCAATAATCCAATCCAGCACGTTTAACACTTTTATCATCAATATGAAACCCAAGCGGCTTTATTAAATGAAGTTTAATACCTGTAAGTGCACAAGTTCTAGCAATATTACCTGTATTTGGTGGAATTTCCGGTTGATACAATACAATATTTATACTCATTTTGCTTCCTTAAGTGAAATGTCATATATAATATCTCCTATTTCAGAATGTAGAGGCAACCCAATAGTTACAGCATCATTAAAAGATAAATTGATTTCTTTACCCACCATAAGTGTAGGTGGTGTAATATCGATTGTTATACCTTGATTAGCAATCAAAGTTGTACTATTCCCCATTATCATATTACCTAATTCAGAAATTGCACTTTTAGACATTTCATCTAATTCATTAACTTCCATCCCCATCATCATTTTTGACGCTATTTTTTTTGCTACATCTAATTCAAGATTAATTATAACTTGTCCTTTTATTTCACCAGTAACACCTACTAATAAAACAACATCTTTTAAAGCAAATGGAGTTTTTTTAACATAAGGTTTACCAATTTCCAAATCAAGATTCATTGTCATCTTAAAAACTTCTTTACTAGCTTTTATAAACGGATTTATATATTCTACTTTCATTAGTCACATCCTTTCCATACTTACTTTTTATTATACCAGATTTTACAAAAAAAATACATTAATCATTTAATATTTTATCTAATATCCACGGTCTTTTAATATCAATTGCATTTTCAGGACATAATTCTTGACAACAAAAACAACTAATACAACCATCAATATTTAATTTTGGATATTCACCTTTCTCCATTATTATAGTGTTTGCGGGACATGAA
Source organism: Bacillota bacterium (assembly GCA_034659335.1). Classification (GTDB taxonomy): domain Bacteria; phylum Bacillota; class Clostridia; order Peptostreptococcales; family Acidaminobacteraceae; genus HSG29. The sequence goes on along the minus strand of JAYEHA010000464.1, from coordinate 3,908 downwards.
TTATAACAAATTCTACATTTAATACATTTATCTTTATTAAAAATTGGTTTTGGTTTAATATAATTATTAATCATTCTCGCCAACTTTTTTGGTAAAATATTATCTAAAAAATCAATTTTAGTAATTTTAGGAGTAATAAACGGTTTAATATTAAAACTACTAATTTCATCACCTAAAATTTTTATATCACTAATATTTCCTGTTATTAAATCTCTATGAATTGAATTATCAATTGTCGGAACAGTTATAGGATCCATCCCAATTAAATTACTAGCTATTAAATCAAGTGCAAATGGATTATCTGAAACTAAAACCACTTCACTTTTTACTATCTCACCACCAGAAGGACCAGCACCTTCCATTCCAACTATACCATCCATAAATGATAAAACAGGTTTTGATGCCAAACAAACATCTATTAACATATCTGCAAAGTTTTCTACTTTTGGCATTTTAAAATGAAATTCTGCTTTAAGAATTCCAGGTATTGTGCCAAACATATTTTTTACAGCACCTGTATATTTCATCATCCCATGTGTTTTTAACTTTGAAAGAGAAATTACTTTATCTACATTTAATATCCCATCTATCAATGTAATACTTTTTAATAATTTCCCACCATCAAAACTTATTTTTTTTGAATCAAAATTCATATTAAGTTTAATATCAGTATCGCTAAAAGCATCTATATATCCACACTCTTCATAAACTTTCATAAGCATTTTTTTATTATATGGCCCACCTGGAGAATCACCAACAATAACTTCATTCTTATTTTCATTGATTAAATAATTACCAACAGCTTTTACAAACACCGGATGCGTAGTTACACCTTTCTCCGGTTTTTCAGCCATTAATAAATTTGCTTTAATAAATACTGTTTCTTTTGGTTTAATGTATTTTTCTATTCCACCCAACTTCTCGATTGAATCTTTAATAATTGAATAAATTAAATCATAATTATAACTTTCACATTTTTTAATATATACTTTATCCATAAAATCACCTCAACAATAATAAAACTACAATTCCTAAAACAATGCGATAATATGCAAATATTTTAAAATTATGTTTTTTAATATAATTCATAAGTCCGGCAATAACAATATATGCTACAATAAATGATACAACAGTTCCAACAATCAATAAAAACAATTGATTATTTGTCATTATAAAATCAGCTTTCAATAATTTTAAAAGTGCAGCACCAGCTAAAGTTGGAATTGCTAAAAAAAATGAAAATTCAGCAGCTACTTTTCTATCAAATCCTACAATCAAACCACCTATGATAGTTGATGCGGAACGTGACATTCCTGGAATAAGAGCAAGACATTGAAATACACCAACAATAAATGCTTGTTTATAAGTAATATTTTTCTCGCTTATTATCATACTTTTATGTTCTTTACTTTCAACAACTATTAAAATAATAGCTCCAGCAATTAATGCCATAGATACCGAAAAAGAATTAAAAAGAACTTCTTCTATTTTTTCTTCAAATAATACTCCAAGAATTCCAGCAGGTATAATACCAACTATAACTTTTAACCATAAATCAATATATCCTCTAAAATCAGACATACTGTTAAAATGTTCTTTTTTAGGAAAAACTTTATCTTTAAAATAAACACAAACTGATAATATCGCTCCAACTTGTATTACTACTGCAAAAAGATTGGCAAAACTTCCAGTGAAATTCATATATTCATTTGCAATAATTAAATGGCCAGTTGATGAAATTGGTAAAAATTCAGTGATTCCCTCAATAACCCCTAAAATTATTACTTTAATTAGATCTGTCATTATTATCCTCCTTAATCTTTTTTATACTCTCAATTAATATTTGATTATTTTTATTGTCTTTTACCGCTATTCTATAAAATTTATTATCGAGACCAATATAATTATCACATTTACGAATTAGTATATTATAATGAAGTAATTCTTTCCCCCAATCAATATCAACTTTACTTTTTAAAAATATATAATTAGCAGTTGAGTCATAAACTCTAAATATATTTAAAGTTCTTAATTTTTCAATTAAGTATTCCCTTTCATTTTTAATATACTTTTTTGTATCTATAATAAACTCTTTATCATTAAATATATCTATTCCAAAATCATTTGCAAATATATTTACAGACCAAGATTCTTTAAACTTATTTATTTTATCAATTAACTCTTGATTACTTGTAACTAAAAAACCTAATCTGAGTCCAGGAATAGCAAAAAATTTTGTTAATGATCTAATAATAACTAAATTTTTATACTCATTAATTACATTTATTAAACTCAATTCATTATCAAGAAAATCCATAAATGATTCATCAAGTATTAATTGTACATTAAATTCATTTAAATGTTTTAATATTTTTATTATATTATTCTTCTCAATGTATTTCCCTGTGGGATTGTTAGGATTACAAATAATTACTAAATCAACATTTGTAAAATCACTCTCTAAAAATCTATTAACATCTAATTCAAAATCATTTTCTTCTTTCAAAATATAATGACTAATATTTTTATTAAATCTATTTATAGCTTTCCCGTATTCAACAAACGTCGGACTAACTATTAAAGCATTTTTAAAATCCACAAATTCTATTGCATTATGAATTAATTGAATACCACCATTTCCTACAATTATATTTTCAAAATCAATACTATATTCTTTAGCAATAGATTTTCTAAGCTTAATATAATTAGGATCCGGATAACTAGTTATAACCGATAATGATTTTATAATACTTTCCTTTAATTTTTCAGGGTATCCTAAAGGATTAATATTTGCACTAAAATCAATAATATCAGATTCACTAACGCTTAACTCATAAATATTTCCACCATGTTTATAATTCAATTCTACCCCCTTAAAATGTATATTAAAACCGTATATACAATTAAAGCTATAACCGAAGTTAAATACATAATATCTGTAGCAGCAATTATTTTAAAAGTAGTAAATTCAGCTTTATAACCAATTCTTGGTTTATCAATATACTCATCAAAATATTTTAATTTTCCGCCAAAATATACATTTAAAGCTCCTGCTACTGGCGCTTCAGAATATCCACTATTTGGTGATTCTGATTTCCTTTTATCCTCTTTTAATACTTTTATAGCATCTTTATAATTATATTTTAAAATATACGCTGCAACAATAATTAATAGCGATGTTATTCTTGCAGGAATATAATTAAGCATATCATCAAATTTTGCTGAAAAATACCCAAACTCATTATATCTATCATTTTTATATCCTATCATTGAATCTAAGGTATTTACACTTTTATAAAAAAATCCTAAAGGTACCCCTCCAATAAAAATAAAAAATAATGGAGCAGTCACAGCATCAACTATATTTTCCGCAATAGTTTCTATAGTAGACATAATAATCTGTTCTCGTGTCATATCATCAGTATTTCTTGTTACTAACAAAGATAATTCATATCTTGCTTTTATAATATCATCATCTTTTAATGCTCTATATACTTTTAATGGTTCATCTTTTAAACCTTTTATTGCTAAAATTTCTAAAACAAACAGAATATTAATTATTAATCCTAAATAATAATTAATATTAAAAATAAGAACTATAACTATAAATGGAATAATATATGAAGTTAAAGAAACAATAACTAATAAAATAAGTCCAGATAATCTTTTATCAATATTTAAATCATATAATTTATTTTCAAAAAAAGTTATCATATTTCCAATATAAACAACTGGATGTGTAATATATGGAATTTGACCGATAAGTAGATTAAGTAGTACTCCTACATATATACTAATCATAAGTCATCCCTAAATCTATTATATCTTTAATTTTTTCTATATCCAAATTTTCTTTTAAGAGATTTGCAAGTTTATTATACTCTTCATTTTTAAAATCACTATATACT
>JAYEHA010000463.1:0-7462 GCA_034659335.1 Bacillota bacterium | reverse complement strand
AGCGTCCGATAACATTATTTCTTTTTCTTTTAAAGCATTTTTTAAAATTTCATCTGACTCTCTTTTTGATTCTTCTAAAATATCTTCTTTAATTTTTGTTAAATCTTGTAAAACTTCATTACTATTGATCTCTTTGTCTTCTTTTTTTTCAATTTTTACTTTTTCAGTCAAAATATATTTCTTAGAATCAATTATTACTTCAGATGATTTAAAAATATTAGACAATTAATTCATCTCCTCCACCTCTAGCAATAATAATCTCTCCTGCTTCTTCTAGTTTTCTAATAATACCAACAATCTTTTGTTGCGCTTCTTCTACATCACTCAATCTTACCGGTCCCATAAATTGCATATCTTCTTCAATCATCTCTGACATACGAGAAGACATATTACCAAGAATAATTTCTTTAACTTCCTCAGTTGAACCCTTAAGGGCAACAGTCATTTCATCATTTTCAACTTCTCTAATAAATCGTTGTATTGAAACACTATCAAGTGAAATAATATCTTCAAATACAAACATTTTTTGTGAAATTTCTTCAGCTAATTCAGGATTATCAATTTCTAAAGTTTCCATAATATATTTTTCAGTACTTCTATCTACAGAATTTAATATTTCTACAATAGAATCAATACCTCCAGTTGAAGCATAATCTTGAGTAGCCATTGATGAAAATTTCTTTTCAAGTACTAATTCAACCTCTTTTATTACCTCAGGCGATGTTGAATCCATAGTAGCAATCCTTTCAGCAACATCAGCTTGCTTATTTTGAGGTAAAGATGAAATCACTGCAGACGCTAGTTGCGGTGGTAAATATGACAATACTAATGCTATAGTTTGTGAATGTTCTTTTTGGATGAAATTCAATAATTGTGAAGGATCTATCTTCCTTACAAATTCAAAAGGTTTTACTTGTAAACTAGAAGTAAGTTTATTAATAACTTCTAAAGCCTTTTGCGATCCCATCGCTTCTTCTAACACAGATTTTGCATAAGATATTCCACCTTCAGAAACAAACTCTTGAGCTAAACATATTTGATAAAACTCTTCTAAAACACTCTCTCTCATATTAGGATCAATTTGTCTTGTATTAGCAATTTCTAATGTCAATTCCTCCATTTCTAAATCATCTAAATTTTTAAAAATTTCAGCTGATTTTTCTGGTCCAATTGCAATTAATAAAATAGCCGCTTTTTCTTTTCCTGATAAACCACTTGATTTTGCCATTATAAACCCCTAACTTTCATTTAACCATGCTTTTAATAGTTGTGCAACAGCCTCTGGATTTTTATCAATAAATTTATTAATTTGATATTTAGGACTAGATGCATCATCATCTTGAGTCTTAATTTCATCTAAAACTTCTTGCTGTTCTTCTACTTTTTGAACTAATTCAGTTTCTCTAACCTTAGATTTTTTCTTCATAAATACAATAACAAATATAATTATAATTGCAAATACTAATACTAAACCAACAATAATTAGAATGTTGAAAACTTTTGAATCGTCTTTTGAAGATACTACATCAAATTGGTCTAATTCATCAACAAATTCCATCGCTGAAACTTCAACCACTTTTGCATTTAACCCCGCCGAAGCAGAAACTAATTTTTCAATTTGACTTTTATGTTCCTCAGTTAAAATTTCATCTTTTAATACTTTTGTATTGATAATTACAGCCAATGAAATATCCGAAATTGTACCTCTCGCCTTAACTATTCTAGTATTAATTTTATTAAGCTCATAATTTAAATTTTTACTTATTTTTTGATAATCTGACGTACTGTTTTCAGTTTCATTATACTGAGTATTTCCACCATTACTATCAGTTCCAGGAGCCCCCCCACTTGAATCTCCAACAACATTTTCAGAAACTTCTGACATACTTCGTATTAACCCTAAATTTTCTTCTTCATTCGGTGGCTGAAAAACTTCTGAAACAGTTTCTTTACTATCAAAATCTAAAATCACAGATGCTAATACCTCAATATTTTTACTTCCATATATATTTTCTAGAAATTCAACAAGATTATTTTTTAATCTATTTTCAATTTCAGTTTTTAATTCATATTGTGAATTCGCTTGATAATCCTCATTGTAAGCATTTGCGTTTGTTAATTCTTTTCCTGAAGTATCAATAATTGAAATGTTTTTCTCAGATAACCCTTTAACAGAATTTAATAAAATCATTTTAATCCCATTAACTTGTGTCGGACTCAATTCAGCAGAAGCTTTAGTCTTAATTACACAAGAAACCCTTGATTCCATACTATCATTAATTAAAAACGAACTATCATCAGGTACATATAAATTTACAATCGCATTTTCTACAGAATCAATTGACTCTACTGATGAAGCTAACGCACTTGCCTGTGCCAACAAATACATTTTACTTTTTTCAGCAGAAGTCATTGTAATACTACTATTATTAAAAGCATCAGTCCATGTAAAATCTTTTTTATTATAAACACCTGCAATGGATAATGCCATTTTAGCACTACTCAATGAATCCTTAGGCACCAGTATCTCTGTAGTATTATTATCTTTATGACTAATCCCTAATTCAGTTAGTTTCGAATCAATTTCTGCAGCTTCAGAAAGTGTCAATCCACTTGCCAAAATAACATATTCCGTTGTAGTTAAAATCATTATACTTGCAGTAACTATAATAACAAAAGCTAAACTCAGACTAATAAATAAAATTCTTTTTTTCATATCTAAACTTTTAAATATTTCTAGTATTTTCTCTTTAACTTTATTTAGTAAATCCCCCATTTAATACTCCTCTAATTAAATTTGCATCCTCATAATTTCTTTATACGCATCCATTACTTTACTTTTTATTTCAATCGCTAAATTTAATGTTAATTCAGCTTTTTGCGCGGCAATCATTACCTCATGTACATTTTCAACTTCTCCAGCCGCTAATAATTCACCCATATTATCAGCCTTAATTTGTTCATCATTAACTTTATTTATAGCATCATTCAGCATTTCAGAAAAATTAACTTGATCAATACCATTATCAGTTTTAGTGCTTAACTTATCTATACTTTCAGAAGAAAAAATTTTTGAAATATTATTAACATCCATATTTTACACCTATCTTCCTATTTCTAACGCTTTCATCATCATTGATTTTGTACTATTCATTGCAGTTACATTTGCCTCATACGCTTTTGAAGCCGACACCATATTAATCATCTCTGAAACTACATTTACATTTGGCAACAAAACGTAACCATCCTCATTCGCATCTGGATGTTCCGGCTCAAACTTTCTAATAAACGGTGACATATCATCTTTTATCCCAACGACTTCAACACCATTTCCTTTATTATTGCCTAGCGCTTCACTAAATACACTTGAAAAATCATTCGATTCTAACTCCTTATAAATAGGAATTTTTCTTCTATAAGGACCACCACTTGCTGTTCTAGTAGTTTCAGCATTTGCAATGTTTTCAGATATAATATCCATTCGCAATCTTTCAGCAGTTAAACCAGTAGCACTAATATCAATTGAATTAAATAAACTCATAATATTTACCTCCCACTATCTATTGCTTTTCTTAATCTTGAAAGCTTACTATTAAGTTGCGATGTAATAATATTAAATTTCAATTGATTCTTTGAAAGTTCTGCCATTTCAACATCAATGTCAACATTATTATCATCTTTTCTAAATGAAGTATTTGTTACCTTCTCAATTCTAGGTCCACTATCATTTAAAGAAATATGATTTTTATCTGTCTTAACTAAATCAATTGCATCATTTAAAACAGATTCAAATTTAACCACTTCTTTTTTATATCCCGGTGTATCAACATTTGAAATATTATTCGAAATTGCTTTATTCTTTAACCATGATACATTAAGAGCTTTCTTAAAAACATCAATTTGTGAAAATGATTTATCTAACATATTATCACCTCTCTTTGATATATTATCGTCATTTTAAAAATTTCCTTGAAAAACTATTCGCTAATTATTTATAAAACTCAATTCCTTAACATATATATGATTAATTATATCATATTTTACATTTATACATAAAAAATACGTGTATACTATTTTAAATAAAATAATCTACACGTATTAACAATTATAATTTATATGACTTTGTCACCTTATTAAACTCTTCTAACAACTTATCATTAAGTATCTTAATAAATGTACCTTTCATCCCTAATGATCTAGATTCAATAATTCCTGCTGACTCAAATTTCCTTAAAGCATTTACAATAACTGAACGCGTTATTCCAACTCTATCAGCCACTTTACTGGCAATTATTAACCCTTCAGTCCCCTCTAATTCTTTAAAAATATGTTCCATAGCTTCAATTTCAGAATAAGATAAAGTTCCAATAGCCATTCTAACCACATCAAACTTTCTTCTTTCTTCATCACGTTTTTTCCTATCAGAACGAACAATCTCTAGCCCAATAACAGTTGCAGCATATTCAGACAATACCAACTCGTCTTCTGTAAAATCAATATCTTTAGAGACAATAAAAGTTCCCATTCTACTACCACTACCTAGAATTGGAACAATAGTCGCAAATTTTTCATAACTATTAGTATCTTCTTTAAATATTGCTAACAAATCATCTTTTGTAATGTTAAACAAAGTTGAATCTATTTTTAATAATTGTAAATTATCTTTATGCTTAAACTTTTTACCTTCCTCTTCATCATAAATAACACTACTATTTTTTATATCTACTAATGAAGATCCCAACACTTTTCCTTTTTTAGACAAAACATATACATTCCCATCAAATATATCCATCATTATTTCACTGATTTCTTGAAATGAAATATTTACTTTTTCCGAATGTTGAATAATCTTATTTAACCTTCTCATTTTTTCCACTAAAATTTTTGACATATTATTTTCTACTTAACTTAAGTAGATACACCTCCTATTTATCTTCAGTACGCGAATAATTACACTCATCATTACTACAAACAATTTTTTTGCTTTTCTTATTATGCTTTTCAGTTAATAAACTTTGACACTCCGGACATTTCTCTTGAATCGGCTTTGTCCAAGAAGTAAAATCACATTTTGGATAATTACTACAACCATAAAATATTCTTTTTTTCTTTGTTTTCTTTTGAATTATTTCACCTGTTTCACATTTCGGACATTTTACACCAATTTTTTTTACTATCGATTTCGTATTTTTACATTCTGGATAATTTGAACAAGCCATAAACTTTCCAAATCTACCATATTTTATAACCATTGGACTACCACATTTTTCACAAATTTCATCGGTTTCTTCAGTCATATCTATTTTTTCAATGTTTTTATCCGCTTCTATCATCACTTTTTCAAAAGGATTATAAAACTCTTCAATAATTGTCTTCCAATGTCTTGTTCCTTCCTCAATATCATCAAACTCATCTTCAATCATAGAAGTGAAATCTAAATCTACAATTTTTGAAAAATGTTTTACCATAATATCATTTATCATAATTCCTAATTCAGTAGGTTTAAAGTATTTCCCTTCTTTTTCAATATATTCTCTTTTAAGAATTGTCGAAATAGTTGGAGCATAAGTTGATGGTCTACCAATATTTTTTTCTTCCATTACTTTTACTAAAGAAGCTTCCGAATAACGTGCCGGCGGTTTTGTGACATGTTTTAAAGAATTATATTTTATAAGTTTAATAACTTCATCTTTAACTACAATAGGCATTTTAACATTTTTCGACTCCACATAAGAATACACCTTTAAAAACCCATCAAACTTCAATGATTGGCCTGTAGCACTAAATAAATAATCACCATTAGATACACTAATCTTCAATCTATTAAATTCCGCATTTTTCATATAAGAAGAAATAAATCTTTTCCAAATAAGTTCATAAAGTTTAAACTGATCGCTACTTAAAGAATCCTTTATTTTTAGCGGCTCTCTCATTGCAGAAGTAGGTCTTATAGCCTCATGCGCATCTTGAATAGATTTTTTCTTTTTCTTTTCTTTTTTTGCTCCACCTAAATATTCTTTACTGAATTCATTTTCAATATAATTTCTCGCTTCTAAAACAGCACCTTCAGAAATTCTTGTTGAATCAGTTCTCATATACGTAATCAAACCATTTGTTCCTTCTCCAGCAATTTTTACACCTTCATACAACCCCTGAGCAACAGCCATTGTCTTTCTAGTAGTAAAGCCCAATTTATTAGATGCTTCTTGCTGTAATGTAGATGTCTTAAATGGAAGGTACGGTTTTCTTCTAACAACAGTAGTCTTTACATCTTTCACTTTAAGTTCATTTTTACTCAAATCATCTAAAATCTTAATTGATTCTTCATTAGAAGAAATTTTCAGTTTTTTATTTAATTTCTTATCAAGATGAATAGAAAATTTTTCTTTTGGATTTCCGCCTTCTACTTTAGCATCAATCTCCCAATACTCTTCTGGTATAAATTTATTAATTTCATTTTCTCTATCGCAAATTATTCTTGAAGCGACAGATTGGACTCTTCCAGCCGATAGTCCTCTTCTAATTTTATCCCATAAAAGAGGACTAATACTATAACCAACCAATCTATCCAGCACTCTTCTCGCCTGTTGCGCATCTACTAAATTATAATCAATTTTTCTAGGCATCTTAATTGCCTCTTTAACAGCTTTTTTAGTTATTTCTCTAAAAACAATTCTGCAATCAGAATCCAAATCCATTTTTAGTGCAATCGCTAAATGCCAAGCTATAGCCTCTCCCTCTCTATCGGGATCGGTAGCGAGATATATCTTATCAACTTTTTTCGCTTCTTTTCTCAACTCTTTAAGTACAGGCCCTTTACCGCGTATAGTAATATACTTCGGTTCAAAATTTTCTTCAATATCTATCCCCATCTTACTCTTTGGCAAATCTCTTATATGTCCAACAGACGCTTTAACTTTATAATTTCTTCCCAAATATTTTTCAATTGTTTTTGCTTTCGCAGGTGATTCTACTATTACTAAAATCTTTGGCATATACATCCCCCAACTATTATCACTTTATAAATTTCCCGACCAAAATATCAACAATATATGTTGTATAATAAAAAATGATAATTGTCAATAAAAAAACATCTTAATTTTCTAAATTATCTAAATATTCACTTAAATCATTAGTTGAAATTAACGAATATGCTCCGTCTGCTTACGTCAAGCTAGAACTAAAAAAATTAGACTATTAAATAACGAGATTTTCAAATTATATTTTTCCCTTTTCTTTCATTAATTTCCCTAATTCTTCATGAACTTAGCTCGTGGATACTCGCGACTTCAGTCGTGAGAGGAAACGTGTATATTATTGTTCTATATTACACGCTTCTCCACAAGCACACCTCCTCTTCTTTTTAATAATTTTAATTTCTTATAGCTCATTGAGCCTTTATTTACTTTGTTTCCTTGTAAATCTCTTATATCAAAATATCCTGTTTTTCGTCTTCCGAATA
>JAYEHA010000462.1:0-7474 GCA_034659335.1 Bacillota bacterium | reverse complement strand
GTTTTTATCGATGTAAGTAGTTTATCAGAAGATGAAGTCTTCAATAAAGTGAATGCGTATATCGAAGAACTTTCTGATAAAAAAGATATCCAAAAAACGCAATACAACAACATATAACACGTCCGTTTCCAACAGGCGCCTTGCGGTTACTCGGTTTGATGTTGTTTAGAAACTTGAATTATTTTAGAACTTTAAGCTTTGTAATCAGAGGGCGTCCATCGGGAACGGCGGGAACGTTAGAATAAAATACTTTTATGTTCTATTTCGGATGTAATGTGAGTTGTATAACTGAGGAGAAAATATGGAAATAATAATAGCTGTAATTATGGCTTTTTTAGTAGTGACTATTTTAGAAAAGTTCATTGTACTAAGATATGATGTTTGGAATAAATTAGAATCAAAAATTAATAGGAAAATATTATTATTGCTGATGTATTCTTTTTTTATTATTTCGTCATTATTATTAGATAATTTATTTGAGGAGTTCTATAGTAAAATTATATTGTGGGGTATTGTATTTCCTATGGTCTGTCATTATCAGGTGTGGAGAAGCAGATAGTTTTAAATGAAAGTACTTCATCTAACACACTATTTACAACATCCTTATTTTTTTATAGAATTTTAAACTAGAATGAACTGAATTTTAAGTTATGTATTTATATAGAAATTGACGTTATAAACAGTGGGAACGTTAATGTGAAAGTTTATCATACTAAAAAAATGGAGGTATATTATGTTTAATTGGCCAACAGCTATTTGGCAGATGTTTAATACTGTAGTATTAATTGCGATTATTATTGGTATTCCATATTATTTGATTCAAAGTTTTAAGCGTCGTGAAAGAATAGAGAAAAAGTTGAATGAAATAACAGAATATATAAAAAAATAGTAAAAAATGAAAGAAGAATGGGGGGATGATTAAATTGGGAACTGGTTCTTGGCAAATATTGAATATTGTTGTTTTAATTAGTGTAATTTTCGGTATTTTATATTACGTTATTCAAAATTTTAGACGTCAGAAGAGAATAGAAAAAAAGTTGAATGAAATAGTTGAACATCTAAAAAATAATTCACTTTAATTCTATAATAGAGAGTTAGATGATATTATAAACCTTCACATAACACGATGATTAGCGACATTCCATTCTTAGGATAGAGTGTTGCGAAGTGATGGAGTTAGGTGTTTGATTTATAGAGATTAGAAGATGAACAAGGAACGATCGCGAATCACGGGAACGTTATAAAACAGATGAAAGAAATAATAACGAACCATCTATGGAGTAAAAAATGTAAATCACAAATTTTTATTTAGAGGAAGGGGAGTTTGAGTAATGAAAGTAAAAAGAAAATTAGATAATTTGGAGAATAATAAGGGGAAGAATAAGCATTTCGAAAATCGTAGCAAAAAGACTATAAAAACAATTTTTATATCATTGGTAGTATGTTTATTGGCAGTAGGCTCATATATGTATTTTTTTGCAATAGGATGGAAAGTGGATTCTGATAATATGAATATCGATTATTTCTATGAAAATGGTAGTATTCAATTTGAATTTGAACTTACTAATGGAAGAGTTCTTAATTCATGGTGTGATAGAACTGACGGAAAAGAAAAAATTATAAAGTTTACAGAATGTTATAGTAGTTTCCTCGATGATAGAGGTGAAAATCCAGGTAAATTTTCTTATGGTATAGAGGTTATTGGTGAAAATGGCAATTTAGGTGAATTTAAAGATGATGATAAACTAATACTAAAGTTTAAAGATAAGGAGAAAAAATACGATTTAAGTGAAATACTAGAGAAGTTAGCAATGCAATAACGAAAAGTATTAACAATTATATTAGATTATTCTATTATTATTTTATAATAAAAATCGACAAGTTTCTTGACAATTACCGTGAAGAAAGTACGAATAATATATTTTATTTTGATTTTTGGCATTGTTTTCTTAGGATTAATATCGAGACAAATTTCATTTATACCATTATTTATTGGCGATATATTATGGTCAATAATGATATTTTTTATAGTGAAATTTATTTTAATTAAAGTCGATGTGAGATATATTTTTTTGGTTAGTTTAATTTTATGTTATATTGTAGAATTTAGTCAATTATATCAGGCGGAATGGATTAACAATATAAGGAAGACTATTTTTGGAAGGTTAGTTTTAGGTCAAGGGTTTTTATGGAATGACATTTTTTCATATACAATAGGCGTTATCGTTGCAACTTTAAGTGAATTGATAAAACAGAAGTTATGTGGAATTAGACGTGAAGTCTGACGCTCAAACGACTCGTAACATAATGGTTACAACATCCCCTAGCCTAAGACCTAAAGGTACAAGTAGGTGCATTAGCTCTTAATCAGGTATGAGTATTTCTTTCAAAAAGGTGAATTTATAAAAGAAAGTATTGGAGTTGGATATTTTATATGAAAAATCGAAAAGAACATTTGAAAATAGTAATTTTTAATTTTTGTATTATGTTTGCTTTATATGTTTTATTACTTTGGATTTTATTAAATTTGAAGTATAGCTGGACATTGACTTCTAGAGAATGGAGATATATTTTTATAACTTCTTTTAGTTTTAATTTTACCTGGAATATATTTTTGTGGTACCAAACAAAATATAAAGTAATAGAATTTAAAGAGTGTTCAAAAGAAAATATGGAAAAAATGAAGAAATTTTTGTCTTCAAAAAAAGTTAAAATAATAGATTCATCTACTAATAATAGAATATATAAAGTAAAGCATAAGAAATCTATTTTTCCTCTTAAATTTTCTATATTGAGTGAAGACGGTAATTATTTAATAAATGCACCTAAAATTATTATTGATGAGATTTTATATAATAATTCAGAATTACCTAATATGCTATTTTCGAAATTAAAAGACTTCATAATATACCCAAAACGTTAGCTTAAATCGATTAAATTAAAACTATAAATCGGACTTTAGTTATATTAGAGGAAGTGTTAATTTTGAATATAAAAGCTAAAAGGATAATAATATTAATATTAGTGTTCATAGCAATTTTAACTTTGGATTATGAAAAAAATTAATAAACTTAAACTTGGTAGAATATTTGATTATAAATATAAATTAGTAAATGCAGATAACTTAATAACAGTTTGCAACTATTGTCATACAAGTGAAAATCATAAACCAGGAAATATTATTCATAATTGGATGATTGAAGGTAAAAAAGTAAAATAATATAAAGTATCAATATTTATGAATATTGTTAGAAAAAGATTTTATCAATATTTTAAAGATATGAACGTTACTTATGGTTCAACAACTAAACCGAAAAGAAAAAAATAGCTCTAGGAAAAACACACTTTAATGATGCAATAGCTATTACTAATATTACTAATAATTTGCAATTTATTCAACGTTCTGAAATTCCCACCACTAAAGTAGTGGGGTTTCCGCTCTTTTTTGTAAAATATTATGCGATTTATTCCATGACCCTAAAGGGTAGGGAATAAATCGCACTAATCTATTTAAACTAAAATCAGAATATAGGCGTCGATTTGGTCAATATAATTAAATTTTACAATGTGTTCAATGACGAAAATATTTTGCAGACACTGTTTACAAAATTGAGTTGGGCACATTTTGTTGAGTTAATTAGAATTGATGATCAACTAAAAATGCATTTTTATCTTATTGTATCTGTCGTAAAACCTTAAAAAATTTAAACTAATATGAAATATTCAGAATATTTTGAAAAAGATAACGTTTTCCTAAAGAAAGTGCTTTACATTAAAAAATTTGGATGTTATAATCAATAAAAATCTAATATAAGTCATTGATAGAGCAATCACTCTTGAGAACAATTATTGAAAATTAAAGTAAATAATTTGCGTTAGTTACGTTATAACTATTAAGGAAATTTTAGAATGGTACCGTGGATAATATTCACTTCTAATAACATATATTGTATGTTTAGGAGTGAATTTTTTATTATAAAATTAAAAATAAAAGGAGAAAAAAATGACAAAAATGGAAAAGGAAAAAATGAAGAAAGACGCATTAAATTTCTATGCAAAAGAAGCTGTTAATTATTTCGGTACTAATTCAAGGAGGGATTAATATAGAAATTGATATTTGTGTTTTAAAAAAATAAAAATGGGTATTTACTAGATAATTGGTTGTACTCATTTTTTATTATAAAAAAAAAGGAGAAAATATGAATTTAAGAAAAAAAATAGGTATTGAATATGGAGATATTACTCCAAATATTTCAAATGAAGAAAATATAAAATTTATTAATTTAAAACTTGCTTCAATGGGATTGCCGATTTATAGTGCTGAGAGCGAATATAAGGATTCAAGTCAGTATATAATTAATCTATTTGAAGAGTTAATTATTGATTATAAAGAGAAAATGAGATTGCGTGATTGTAGAGAAACTCCAATTAATAAAAGAATTTATAAGTTTTTAACTGAATATTTTATAGATGTTGATGAAGATATTGATATAATCATAGATTCTTTTACTTTAGACCGTTATGGTTTAGCAAGAGTTTTATCACTTCCAGTAAATGGGGATGAATTTATAAATGAATATTTAAAAAGTTATAGAATTAAACAAGGTGTATTAAATAATCCTCTTCATGATAGAAGAACTACTAAGGGATCATTTCATATTGTTGAGGGTGGATTAGAAATTCCATTTGATAAAAAGGTAGTGCCTAAAATTGTATTTGCTAGATTATACAAAGAAGCCATTAACCCTCCGGAAGAGTTAATGGTATTGCCATTTACATCTAATCAAAAAGAACAAGCAAAGACCTTTGTTTCTCTTTTAGTAAAACCGGAAATTTCACCTGAAGTAAAAGGTGTTGTTAACAAAAAATATATGGAAATATTATTTATTACTCCAGGCAGTTTAGTATGTAGCTTAGACTTTGTAGAGTCTGTATTCGGAAATGCTGGAGATATTGGTAATCACATAAATGATTCAGGTTTAGATGTTGAGCATTGGTCAGGTCATACAGGATATATTATTCTTGCACCTCATTTAACCAAGTTAAAGAAGAAAGATTTAGGTTTACCTCATTTTGATAATGCAAACGAGCGTCAAAAAAATGAAGGAATGTGTTATAAAAATGATGATGAATTATACAATGATGGTTCGCCATTTAAAATAACTTGTAGAGATAGTAAAGGGGTAATTATCACACTTATTGCAGATAATTATTTTGGTTATGCAAAAAAAGAAATTAAAACTCAAATGAGTTATGCTACAAATCTTTATGGAATGAGTGAAGAAGAACACTCTGGTGGAACAATTGCATTTAGAAGGACAAATGTAGGAGAAAATTTTGATGCTTTAAAAGAAATTGGAGAAGAAAATTACTCTTTTGAAGAAATTAAAAAGAATTATAGTTCACTAATGGAAATTAAAAAAGAAAATTATGGAATTGATAATATTTATAAAAATATTATTTATTTGCCTGAAAACATTGAAATTGATTTGCATAAAACAGAAATAAAATGGATGTATAATGACAAATATGAATCTATTAAAATGATGCCAACATATCATTATATTTTACCATCTGGAGATAAATTTCATATGGAAAAACATCCTATTGCTCCTGCGTGGAAACTTATTAGAACGGCTTCAGAAGGAACATATTGTCATAAGCCATGTACAGTTTCGGGCGGTGGAAAATCTGAAATATCTAAGTCATTAGATAATTCGATTATTTATGGAACATACTATTCACATAATTTAGTAAAAGATCTTGATAGAGTACAAAAAATAATTGATTATAATTATAAAGATAGATGGAGTAATTATCCTAATAGAAAGAGAAAATCTAGAAAGATATTATCACCTAAAAGATCACTTGGATCAGTAATAAAGTTATTGACTCCATCAGAAAATTATACTGAAGAATTTAATTCATATTTAGATAATATTCCAAATTATATTAAAGCTTTAGTATTTATGGTGAAACGATTTTATTTGATTGAATGGGGAGATGATTGGAGATCACACTTTACTGTAGATAAAATAAATGGTAGACCAGGTAATGTTGTTAAATATAATGGAAGGAAAATTAGACCAAGTTATTTAAGAGTGGGATTTAATAAAGATGGATCATGGCGAATATTTAAATTAAGAATGGATTTTATGTCAGCTGAAAAAATACAAACAGAGGATGATATTTCTGTTTCAGTTGTTTTGCCAAGAGAGAGTTTAAATTATATCGAGGAGCAATATAAAAATAGAAGCTTAAAGTTTGCTACAAATTGTGAATATAGATTATTTCAAAGACCTGATGAAGCAATAAATGTTGGATATGATAAAAAAGCAGAATATGATTTATCACAAGATAATATTTTTGTTACAAATTATGAACCGCTTAATAAGGAACAAGTACAAGATATAAAAGATGATGTAATGAATTTTATTTCTTATACAAAACCTGTTACAGAACATATTGAGAAATTTTTAAAAGGTGATGATAAATATTGTATTGTTTCTTCGGAGCCTAGAATACTTGAAGATAATTCTAAAAGTAAAAACCTTAGATACCTTGAAAATAGAGAAGATTTTTTAGAGCCAATTAAAAATTATATTTCTAGTATGGGATCAAGATTTGCTAGGAAAATACCTTTTAATGAAGAAGTTTTATTTCCAATTAATGCTATATTAGCTGGAAGGAAAAATAATCCCCCAGAAATGGATAATGGCAAGAAAATTCCGCCTTTATCAGTATATAATCCAATTCATTATCAAGAATTACCAGAGTTATTTATGGATTATATTGCTAGCTTAAGTGGAAAATCACCTTCAACAACTGGTGCGGGTTCTGAAGGCGCTTTAACTAAAGGTCCTTTCAATATGCTTTTACCAACATATGATTTAAATAATGCATTACTTTCATATATATTGACTGATTATGCAGGATTTTCTACACCAGCAGGTTATATCGGAGTTGATGGAAAAGTAGATCATGATATATCAATGTTTGTTCCTGAAATGTGGTGTAAACTTACTGAAGCTGAAAAAAGACCAGAATATTTAATTGAAAAAGGTGCATTTGAAAAAGTAGAGGATTTTGAGTATAATGGTAAGTTAGTTTTAGCTAGTAGATTAGGATATAGGATGACATCTAGATTTGCATATTTATTTATGGGTAAAATTTTTGATGAACCTCAAACTGTATTTGACGAAAGTTTATTAAAGCCTGAAACTCAAAATTTGGAATTGTTTGTTGATGGCATCAACAATATTGTTAATGGTCATGAAAAAATTGCTAAAGCATATATTTCAGATGATACTGTAGTAGGTGCTATACCACCATTAAAGGCTTTATTAAATATAATGGCAAGTGGTGAATATAAAGGTATGAAGGTTGAAGATAATGAATTTAGAAAATTATTTAAATATGATTATGTTATTAAGAGTGATTGGTATAAAGAAAGGTTAATAAATAGACAGCAAAT
>JAYEHA010000461.1:0-7628 GCA_034659335.1 Bacillota bacterium | reverse complement strand
ATCGATTTTAGAATATAATGATATTTCAAAAAAATTAATATTGAATCTTAAGTATAATAAAAAAACTTATATATCGTACTATTTTGGAAAGATGATTTATGATAAACTAGTATTAGATGATTTATTAGATTTTGATATTATTACATTTGTGCCATCTAGTAAGAAAAAGAAAAGGAAAAGAGGGTATAACCCTTCAGAATTAGTGGCTAAGTATGTTTCAAGGTTTAGTGGTATTCCTTATAAGAAGTTATTAATAAAAGAGAAAGACACTATTGAATTAAAAAATCTTAATAGAATGCAAAGAAAATTAACTGTAAAAGATAGTTTTAAAATTAAAGAAGTAGATTTACATATTGATAAATGTTTAGTAATAGATGATGTGTTTACAACAGGTTCAACAATAAATGAATGTTCAAGAACGCTTTATGAACATTATTTGTGTGATATTACTATTGCAACTGTATATGTTGGGAATATATAAATAATTAACTATTGGGGGTAAAATAATGGAATTAAAAAATTGTAAAAAATGTGGAAGAATGTTTTCAGCTACAAATGGCCATGAGTTTTGTAGTAAGTGTAGATTAGAAGTGGAAGATCACTTTAAAATAGTTAGAGAATATGTATATGATCATCCAGGAGTTACAGTAAATGAAGTTGCTGAAGTAACAGGTGTAGAAAAAAAAGAAATTTTAAAATTTTTAAGAGAAGAGAAATTAGAATTGAAAGATATTTCAGAAGGTTCAAGATGTCAAAAGTGTGGAAAACCAATTTCAAGTGGAAGATACTGTCAAACTTGTGCATCAGAATTAAAAAAAGGTTTTGAAAAAGTAATCAAAGAAGATAAAAATAAAGAAGATAGTAATGATAAAAGATGGCATACAAGTAAAAAATAGATTAATAGAAATAAATGTAGATTAGTTTACTTTTTAAATTTTAAAAGGATAGCTGGTTTTTATTCTTAAGTTTAACAAATAACCAAAGAAAAAAAGTAAAAAAATATTTAATACACCTCTAGTATTGTCGATACTCTTTATAAGAAAGTATTTAACATGTTGGAGGTGTTTTTTATGAAGATTTATAATAATCCGAATGTAAACAAAATAATGAAACAATATCAAAATAATGTAAGTAAAACAAATGAGGTAGGGAAAGTAGGCTTTAAAAAGGATAAGCTTGAGATTTCTAGTGGAGCAAAGGAATTTCAAATAGCTATGGATGCTGTTAAAAAGTTACCTGATGTAAGACAAGATAAAGTGGATGAAATTAAAGAAAAGATAAGTAAAGGAAAATATAATCCGTCAGCTAAAGATGTCGCTAAAAAAATGTTGAATAATGCTAATTTAATTATTTAAATTAGTTTATTTTTTTTTCGAAAGGGATGATAATGTGTCTGAATTTGTAGATCAATTAGTAATGGCGCTAGAGAAAGAAGAAGAAATCTATAATGAAATTTTAGAACTGTTTAATAATAAAAAAAGAGCAATAATAGATGGAGATATTAAAAAGTTGGAAAATGTTGTAACTGAAGAAAAAGCTTTAGCTATAAGTTTAGTAAAACTTGACAATATTCGTATAAGAATTGTAAATGAAATATTGAGAGAAAATGATATTGAAAGTGTTGACAATATTACTGAGTTATCAGAGTATATTGATGAAAATTCAAAGAAACAAATATTAGATCTGAAATCTAAATTAAATGTCGTAATTAATAAAGTAAGAAGTGAAAATGAGTTAAATAATGATTTAGTTAAGCAACAATTAGATTATATTAATCTTAATGTTGATTTAATGACTAATATTGATTTAGGTAGTAATAATTATGGTAAAAAAGCTACAGATGATGTAAAAAGAGGAAGAAAAAATCTATTTGATGCAAGAATATAAGAAGGTGATTATATGCCAAGTTCATTTTTAGGGTTAGGAACATCATACTCAGGATTAACTGCAAACCAGAGAGCTTTACAAGTTACATCTCATAATATTGCTAACGCAAATACTGTTGGATATACTAGACAACGTATGGATATGCATGCTTATAAACCTGATATATTACCAGGTGGTTTAGGAACTTTAGGTTTAGGTGTTGATGTAGAATATGTAAAGCAAATTAGAGATGAGTTTTTAGATTTTAAATATAGACAAGAAAATTCAACTTTAGGTGAATGGGCTGCAAGAGAGGCTGTACTTAAGGATATTGAGTCAATAATGAATGAACCATCTGACTCTTCAATTTCTGCTGTAATGGATGAATTTTATGAAGCTCTTCATGAGCTTAATAAGACACCAGAAACCAATACTGCAAGAACTTTAGTTAGACAAAGAGCGATTTCACTTACTAAAGAAATAAGTAGGATGTCTACTTCATTTAAGGAATTACAAAAAAATCTTAATTTTGAGTTTAAGACTGCTGTAGTGGATCTTAATAATGATGCTGAACAAATTTCAGAGCTTAATAAAATTATATATGAATCTGAACTTGAAGGTGGAAGAGCAAATGATATAAGAGATCAAAGAAATGTTTTACTTGATAAAATGTCAGAATTAGTAGATATAAAATATTATGAAGATGAACAAGATAGATTTCATGTAATGTTAAATGGAACAGAAATTGTATCTCACTATAGATATGATCAATTAGAAATTGCAGATCGTGACACAAAACTTAATGATGATGATGCAGTTGATTTAGTTGATATTAAATGGGCATCTGGTAAAGATTTTGATGCTAATTCAGGAAAAATTAAAGGTTTAATGGATGCAAGAGATAATATTGAAGGCGATTATAAAGGTATTCCATATTATGTAGATAAGCTTAATGAATTTGCAGATACTTTAACTAGTCAAATAAATATGATTCATAAAGAAGGTTATGGAATAAATGGTTCAACTGGAATAAATATGTTTACAATCAACAATATGACTACAGCTGATTATGAAGATTATTTACTTTCTGATGGATTAGATGGTGGCGCACCAGTTCAAGTAACAGCATCAGTTTTAGATATTCCTGTTGGATTAACAGATGAAGAAAGAAATGTTGCAATAACAAGAAATATTTCAAAGATTTTAGAAAATAATGAAGAATATAGTAATAAATCAATAAAATTAATAAAAAATGATTATTATATAGTAGATAAAATTAAAGCTTCAGAATTAACTATTTCTGCTGATTTAGAAGATACTAATAAAATAGCAGCTTCTACTACGGAAGAAGGTTTACCGGGGAATGGAGAAAATGCACTTAAAATTACTAAGGTAAGACATAATCAAGAAATGTTTGCTTGGGGGAATCCTGATGATTTTGTTAAATCTTTAGTGTCAAATTTAGGGGTTGATGCTCAAGAAGCATATAGAATTTCGGAAAATCAAGGAGTTATGCTAGATGCAATAATAAATAAAAGAGAGTCAGTTTCAGGTGTTTCACTTGATGAAGAGATGACAAATATGATTAAATATCAAAAAGCTTATCAAGCGAGTGCAAGAATGATAAATGTATTTGATCAAATGCTTGATTTAATAGTAAATAGACTTGGGCAATAGAAAGAAGTGAAGATCTTTTCTGAATGGGGTAAAAAGATGAATGATAAATCAGTACATTTTAAAGATGATGAATTTGAAATTGATGTGAATTTAGATAAAAAAACTGTATGGCTTTCACAAGCGCAGATTTGCGAATTATTTGAAAGAGATCAATCGGTTGTTTCTAGACACATTAAAAATGTTTTTAAAGAAGGTGAAGTTGATGAAAAAAGCAATATGCAAAAAATGCATATTACTAATTCTGATAAACCGGTTACATTCTATAGCCTTGATGTCATTATCTCAGTCGGTTATAGAGTGAAATCAAAACGTGGAGTAAAATTCAGACGATGGGCAAATAAAATATTAACTTCATATCTTGTAGAGGGGTATGCTATTAATATTTCAAAACTTAAAAATGAAAATCAAAAATTAAAAGAATTACAAGGTATTATAGATATGGTGCATAGAGTAGCTATTGAAAGTGAATCAGATCTTGATGAAATTAAGTCTTTACTTTTAGTAGTTAGGGATTATGAATCAGCACTTAAGCTTTTAGATGAATATGATCATAAAACACTCAATATAAAAAATGTAACTAAAACTCCTGTTAGAAAGATAAGAAAAGACGAAGTTTATGTAATTATTGAGGAAATGAGAACTGAGTTTTCTTCAGAATTGTTTGGAAGAGAGAAAGATAATTCGGTTTTAAGTTCTATAGAAGGGATATATCAAACTGCTTTTGGAGAAGAGCTATATCCTAGTCTTGAAGAGAAAGCTGCAAATCTTTTATATTTTTTAGTAAAGAATCATTATTTTATTGATGGGAATAAACGAATTGCAGCTGCAGTATTTATTGCCTTTATGAAGAAAAACAAATTAAATTCTACAGAATATGGACTAAAAAAAATAACTGATGAAACATTAGTTGCTTTAACAATTCTTGTTGCTGAAAGTCAACTAGGAGAAAAAGATATTATGATAAAATTAATTGTGAATTTGATAGCAGGATAAATAAATAACTAACTTAAATACATAGTAAAGAAAGAAGGTGAAATAATGCGAGTAACTAACAATATGCTTGTTAATACATTACTTAGAAATGTTAATAATAATTTATCAACTATGCAAAAAAAACAAGATCAATTATCAACTGGAAAAAGGGTATCTAGACCTTCAGATGATCCAGTTGCGGTATCAAAAATAATTAAGTATAAAACAGATATTAATGAACTTAAACAATATGATAGGAATACTAAAGATGCTCTTTCATGGACTCAAACTTCAGAACTTGCAATTGCAGATATATCTACTGCTTTACAAAGAACTAGAGAATTAGCAGTTCAAGCTGCAAATGGAACAAATACAATTGAAGAGAGAGAAAAAATAGCAATGGAGATTAAACAATTAAAGGAACATATAATTGGTAATGGTAATAAAACATTTGCAGGTAAATATATTTTTAGTTCATATCAAACTGATCAAAAGTTACTTAATGATGATGGAACTTTCAATATTAATATAACTCAAAACACATTAGATAATAAACCAGTTACAACTTATGAAGTTGGAATTGGAGAAACAATGAAAGTAAGTACAAACGGGCTTGATTTATTTGGAGCTGTAATTGAAGATAATTACTTTACTCAAAATATTCCAAGTGAAGTAATAGAAGGAGTTCCTTCAAAAAAATCAATTATTAAGGGAACTTTTAATTTAGAAGAAAATTATATTGGAGATACATTAGAAATTGAAATTGATGGAACGACTTACACCGTAGATGATACAAATTTTGACGGATCTACGAATGCTCTAGAAAAAAACACTGTTTTAGCAAAATTTAAAGCAGCTGGTGGTGGTGGAAATTCGCTTTCTGATGTTGCAGATGTATTTTTTGATAGTGAGGATCAACTTGTAATTCAGAGTAAAACAAATAATAATATTAATATTAGTTCTAACTTTACACATTTTAATCCTGAACCAATTGCTGTCTCTTCAAAAGGGATGTTTAATTTAATTAATGATTATACTGGTGAAACTATGGATGTAACTTTTGATGATGGAGTTAGTGTGGATCATCCTATTACTTATTATGTAGATGAAAGTGTTTTAGATGGTTCAGGGACATCATTAACTGAAAGCGAAGTTATTTCAGCGTATGAGAATGCTATTAATACAGGATCCCCTGCAACGACATTAAAAGAGTACGCAAATGTGTTTTTTAAATCAGGTAAATTAGTGATTCAACCGAAAGCTAAAGGAAATATTAATATAACTCAAAACACTATAAGTGGAGAATATAAGCCTATACAAACTGTTGGAAGAGATACTGTCGAAGCAAAGATTATAGGAACTACAAATATTAATGATGCAGATGTATTAGCTGAAACGGGTACTTATGAATTATTAGTAATTTATAATGATAATGTTGAAAAAATTAGTATAGATATGGATTCGCTATTTACTAATGATGCTGCAGGTTTTAATACAGCGATTCAAAACGAACTAGATTCAAAGTTTGGGGCAGGAAATTTACAAGCTAATATATCTGATGGAAATCCTTTTGAAATAGAAACAATTAATACTCCAAATAATGGAAGTACACCAAAATTAGAAGTAAGAACAATAAAATCACAAACGCCACAAATAATAAAAGATTTAGATGATTTTATTACTGCTTTAGAATCTGATGATCAAGCTGGAATAGATGATTTTATTGGAAATGTAGATATAAATTTAGAAAATATTAATTCTTCAAGGTCAGAAATTGGAGCTAAAACTAATAGACTTGAAATGATTTTAAGTAGAATTGAAGATGACAATATTAATGTAACTCAGTTATTATCTAATAATCAAGATGTAGATATGGCTGAAACGATAATGACACTTAAAAATGCTGAAAATGTTTATAAAGCGTCTCTTTCTGCAGGTGCTAGAGTAATTCAACCGAGTTTATTAGATTTTTTAAGATAGGATAAATAAAATAAAAAAGAAAGAAAAAAGAAAAAAGAAAAAACAATAATAAGAATAAAAAAAGTGGGTGATATTATGCGTTTGCAAATGAGATCGCAATTAGCATTAATTGGATTAAACATTCAAAAACCACAACTTAATTTAAGTACTACAAAGCCACAGGTGAATATTGAAACAACAAAGCCTAAAATTACAATGCAATCATCTCAATCTAAGGTATTAATTGATCAAACTGAATGTTTTGCTGATGCAGGGATAAAAAGTCCTGAAAGGATGTCAGCAGAAAATGCACAAAGAGCAAAACAAATTGCTCAAGAGAATATAGCAAAAGTTGCCCAACATGGGGATCAATTATCAGATATTCATTTAGTACATGATGATTCAGTAATTGCAGATCAAGCAGAATATAATGCTTTTACACAGTTTGAACATGAATATGGATATGGCGCAATTCCTAAGCATAGTCCGAAATTCACTCCTATTAAAGGTGAACTTCAAATAGATGTACAGCCTGGTAGTATAAATGTAGATTATCAAAAAGGAACTGTGAATAATAATTTTCAACGTGGAAAAGTCGAAACATATTTAAGGCAAAAAAACAGTTTAGAAATAAGTGTAGTTAATGATAGATTTGATTTAAAAGTATAAAAATAAAAGGAGAAAAATATGAAGTTGAATACACCATATATCGGAGAAATAGAATATAATCTCGATGAAGTAATTATTTTTGAAAAAGGATTATATGGCTTTGAAGGAAAACAAGAATTTATTTTAATTAATTTAGAAGATCCTGAGTTTCCATTTAATTGGTTACAATCTATAGATGATGAAAATTTGTCTTTTGTACTTACTTCACCATTTTTATTTGTAACTGATTATGAATTTGATTTATCTGATACTTTAACAGATGAATTGGGAATAACAAAACATGAAGATGTTCTTATTCTTAATACTGTTGTTTTAAATGAAAAGTTAGAAAAATCAACTATGAATCTTCAAGCTCCAATAGTAATTAATAGAAATTCAAATAAAGGGAAACAAATAATTTTAGAAGATAATTTCAATTTAAAATATAAATTCTTACAAAAAAAAGAGAGTAATTAATATGTTAGTGCTTGAGAGAAAAGACAATG
>JAYEHA010000460.1:0-7677 GCA_034659335.1 Bacillota bacterium | reverse complement strand
ATTATAAATGCACAATATATAGCATGATTAATATTATGCTATACTAAATATGGGAAGATGTATGAAAATTTTGGAGGTAAAAATGAAAGTTATTAAAAGAAATGGAATTTTAGTAGTATTTGATGCTCAAAAAATTCAAAGAGCTATAGAAAAAGCTATGTTTGAAACAAAGACTGGTGTTGATAAAGAGCTGAGTTTTGCAATTTCAAAGCAAATAGAAAATAAGTTTAAAGATACTTTAAGAATAGATGTAGATGTGATTCAAGATAATGTTGAGTTTAAGCTTATGGATAGCCCTAGAAAAGATGCTGCAAAACAGTATATCATTTATAGAAATGAACATGATAAAAGTAGGCGTAAAAAGAAAAAAGAATATAATTTACTTACGAATGATTTCATTAGTAAATATAAGCATCAACCAGCACCAATGAATCAGCTTGGAAGTTTTGTGTTTTATAGAACTTATTCAAGATATTTAGATGAAGAGGGAAGAAGAGAGTATTGGTGGGAGACTGCAAGAAGGGCTGTTGAATATAATTGTTCTTTAGTGCCTACTACCAGAGAAGAAGCGGAAAATTTATTTGATAATATTTATAATTTAAAGCAATTTTTATCAGGAAGAACTTTATGGATAGGAAATACAGATGTTACTAAATATTATCCGATGGCAAATTTTAATTGTTCTTTTCAGATTATAGAAAATTTTGAATCATATACGGACTTATTTTATTTATTAATGATAGGATCAGGAATTGGACTAAGAATATTAAAAGAAGATGTGATGAAATTACCTAAAGTTAGAACTAATTTTGAATTAGTGCAAAAGGATTATACGCCGGTTGGGAAAAGTGAAAGAGAAGATAATACATCGCTTGAATTTTTATTTAATAATACTGCAAAGATAACTATAGGTGATAGTAAAGAAGGATGGGTACAGTCTATAGATTTTTTCTTTAAATTGTTATATTCAACTCAATATAGAAAAATAAATACGATAATTATTGATTATAATAATGTAAGACCGAAGGGTGAAAAATTAAAAACTTTTGGTGGGACTGCAAGTGGGCATACAAGTCTTAAAAATATGTTTGATAAAATTAATAAATTATTAATTAGAAGAAGTGCCATTGAAGACAGTGATAGAGTTAAACTTAAATCTATAGATTGTCTTGATATAGCAAATATTATTGGAGAAAATGTAGTTTCAGGTGGAGTTAGAAGAACTGCCGAAATTATGATTATCGATCCAGATGATAAAGAGTGTATAGAAGCTAAAAATGATTTATATAAACAGATTGATGGTCAATGGATTATGAATGAAGAGTTGTCTCATAGACAAGTATCAAATAATTCAATTTATTATCAAGAAAAACCATCTAGAAAACAATTAAATTGGCAACTTAAACAAATGCGAAATTCAGGAGAGCCGGCATTTATTAATGCAGAGGCAGCAAAAAAACGTTCAAAGACATTTAATGGTGTAAATCCATGTGGTGAAATACTTTTAAATTCAAAAGGACTTTGTAATTTAACAACTTTAAATGTGGTTGCTTTTATAAATGACGATAATACTTTAGATGAAGAACGTTTATTTGAAGCGCAACAATTATCAGTAAGAGCAAGTTATAGATTGACAATGGTTGAATTAGAACTTCCTGAGTGGAATCAACAACATATAGAAGATAAAGTTGTAGGTTGCTCTTTAACTGGTTGGCAAGATGCTGTAAATAAATTAGACTATTCTAAAGATGAGCAAAAAGAATTGCTTAAAAAGTTGAGAGATATTGCTAGAGAAGAAGTTGAAAAATACGCAAAAGAATTAGATGAAGCTGTTCCTGAATTGGTTACAACTATTAAGCCTGAAGGAACTCAGTCGCAATTACCAACGGTATCGAGTGGTATTCATTATTCTCATTCACCTTATTATTTAAGAAGAGTTAGAATTTCATCAGATGATCCTTTAGTAAAGGTTTGTGAAGAGCTTGATTATAATGTTTATCCTGAAGTTGGACAAGATATTAAAAACTGTATAACTAAGGTTGTGGAATTTCCAGTAAAATCACCTGATGGAAGAACAAAATATGATGTTTCTGCAATAGAACAATTAGAAGATTATAAAATGTTTATGGAGTATTATGTTGATCATAATGTATCTATTACTGTTCATGTTAGAAATAATGAATGGGAAGCTGTTGAAGAATGGATATGGGAAAATTGGGATGATGTGGTTGCTATTACATTTTTAGCGCTTGATGATAATTTTTATGAATTATTACCATATGAAGCAATTACTGAAGAAGAATATAATGATAAAGTGAATAAGTTAGCGCCGTTTAGACCTTCTTTAATTTCAAAATACGAGAAACAAAAAACAGAATTTGATATTGGAAATGATGGCTGTGAAAGTGGGATTTGTCCAATTAGGTAGAACTAAGAAATTCATTTATTGATAATTGATTTTGAATATGTTAAAATAAATACATGAGTATGAGTTTAAATAAACAACTATTTATTAGTTGTTTATTTATAAGATAAATATTCAGAAAACTCAAAAAAAATAGGCATATTCAAACGTTTTGTTGAATATTATGAAAAGTGGTAAAAAGGGGGAAACTAAAATGAAGAAATATAAAGTAGATGCAATTAGAAATGTTGCATTATTAGGCCATGGTGCAAGTGGAAAGACAACGCTAGCAGAAGCAATGAATTTTAATGCTTCTGAAGGTAATAAAATGGGAAATATTAATAAAGGTACTACTATTTCAGATTTTTCAAGTGAAGAAAAAAATAGAAAGTTTTCAATTTCAACAAGTCTTATTCCTGTTGAATGGAAAAATTCGAAATATAATCTACTTGATACTCCAGGATATTTTGATTTTGTAGGTGAAGTGTTTGGATCTTTGAGGGTAGCTGGTGGAGCCGTAATTGTTATTGATGCTTTATCTGGAATCGAAGTAGGTACAGAAAAAGCTTGGAAATTTACAGAAAAAAGAAATATACCAAAAATAATATTTGTTAATAAAATGGATCTTGAAAATGTTAATTATGTAAAAATAATTAAAGAATTAAAAGAAACATTTGGAAATAAAATAGCGCCATTTGCAATACCTAATGGAGTTGAAGATGAGTTTACAGGTTTCGTAAATGTTGTAGATTTAGTTGGAAGAAAATATGATGGTAAATCTTGTGTAGATGTAGCTATTACAGAAGAGTTAAATAAGAAAGTGAATCCTGTTAGAGATATGTTGATTGAAGCTGTAGCTGAAAGTGATGAAGAGTTATTAGAAAAATATTTTGAAGGTGAAGAGTTTACAAAAAAAGAAATTCATGATGGCTTAAGAAAAGGTGTAATATCAGGCAATATTGTTCCTGTAATTATTGGTTCAGCAGAAAAATCAATTGGAATTCATACTTTAATGGATATGATTTATGATTATATGCCTACTCCTATTGATATGTATGGTGGTGTTTATGATGGCGAAAATCCTGATAATGACGGAATCGTTCAAAGAAAGATTGATGAAAATGGTCCGTTTTCGGCATTTGTATTTAAGACAATTGTTGACCCTTTTGTAGGTAAAATATCACTGTTTAAAGTATATTCTGGGAAAGTTAAAAAAGGTGATGAAGTCTATAATTCAACGCAAAAAGAAGATGAAAAAATCGGAAAAATATTTTTAGTTAAAGGTAAAGAACAAGTGGAGGTTGAGGAAATAGTATCTGGTGATATTGGTGCTGTTTCGAAATTAGATTATACAAAAACTGGTGATACATTATGTGATAAAGATGATTTGATAGTTTATCCAGGAATTAGTATTCCTAAACCTGCAATATTTAAAGCTGTTAAAATTGATTCTCGTGATGATGAAAGTAAGTTGTCTGAAGCGCTCCATAAGTTATCTGATGAAGATTTATCATTTGTAAATGAATGGAATTCTGAAACAAAAGAAACTTTAGTAGGTGGACAAGGCATCAAGCAATTAACAGTTATTAAGAGTAGATTAGAAAATGAATTTGATGTAAAAGTTACGTTTGATAAACCAAGAGTTGCATATAGAGAAACAATTACTAGAATTGCCTCTGTAGAAGGAAAGCATAAAAAACAATCTGGTGGTTCAGGGCAATTTGGTATAGTAGAGGTTAAATTTGAGCCAACAAGTGATGGATATATATTTGAAAGTAAAGTTGTAGGTGGATCTGTTCCTAGACAATATATACCAGCTGTTGAAAAAGGAATTGGAGAAGCGTTAGAAAAAGGCGATTTGGCTGGATATAAAGTAGTAAATATTAAGGCTACTCTTTTAGATGGCAAATATCATCCAGTAGATTCAAGTGAACAAGCATTTAAGGCGGCTGGAAGAAAAGCATTAAAAGCTGCATATGCAGTTGCAAAACCAATATTACTTGAACCAATTATGCATGTTGAAATTTTTATTCCTGATGAAAATATGGGTGATATAATGGGTGATATGAATAAGCGAAGAGGTAGAATACTCGGAATGGAACAAGATGAAAAAGGATATCAAAGAGTAATTGCTGAAGCTCCGCAATCTGAAATGTTTGAATATTTACCTACGATTAATTCGATTACTAAAGCAAGGGGATATTTTAATATGCGATTTGAAAGATATGAAGAAGTTCCAACGATAATTGCAGCTAAACTAATTAGTCAAAAAGTAGAAGATGGAGAATAATATGATTCTTACAAAAAATAATGCCTCTTGAAGAGTGCGTTATTTTTTGTATAATAATAATAGGGTGATAATATGGCGAAGATTAAAACTAGATTTGTATGTCAAGAGTGTGGATATTTTACAACTAAATGGCTTGGAAAATGTCCGGAATGTGGTAATTGGAATTCTTTTGTTGAAGAAATTGAAAAAAAGAATGATGAAAATATTAGAAAAATTGGTGTTGGAAGTTCTGAAAAACCTGTTAAATTATCTGAAATTAAAATGTGCAATGAAGATAGATTTACAACGAATATTGACGAATTAGATCAGGTTTTAGGTGGAGGTATAGTAGAGGGTTCTTTGATATTAGTGGGTGGAGATCCTGGTATTGGTAAATCTACTTTGCTTTTGCAGATGGCTGATAATGTAGCTAAAACTAATAAAAAAATATTATATGTATCTGGAGAGGAATCTTTAAAGCAAACAAAATTAAGGGCTGAAAGATTAAAAATTTCAAGTGACAATCTTTATTTTGTATCGGAAAATAATATAGATATAATTGTTAGTTATGTTAAAAATATTGTTCCTGATTTATTGATAATTGATTCTATTCAAACAGTTTATTCAAGTGATGTATCGTCGGCACCAGGTACTGTCTCTCAAGTCAGAGAAGCAACTAATACCTTTATGAACATATCAAAAGGGATGGGGATTGCAACTTTTATAATAGGTCATGTAACAAAAAATGGTTCAATTGCTGGACCTAAGATATTAGAACATATGGTTGATACTGTATTATATTTTGAAGGCGATAAAAATAGTGTATATAAAATATTAAGGGCGGTTAAAAATAGATTTGGTTCAACTAATGAATTAGGAATATTTGAAATGACGGGGGGTGGATTAGAGGAAATTAAAAACCCCTCAGAAATTTTCATTTCAAAAAATTCTCATGAGAGCTCTGGATCGGTTATTACAGCAACGATGGAAGGGACTCGACCGATTCTAATAGAAATTCAAGCATTAGTTACTAGAACTAATTTTGGAATGCCTAGGCGTATGGCAAATGGTATTGATTATAATAAAGTTGTAATGTTAATGGCTGTTTTAGAAAAAATTAAAGGTTTAATGATACAAGATCAAGATGGATATATTAATGTTGTTGGAGGAATGACTTTAAATGAACCTGCTGCAGATTTAGCAATAATTGCTGCTATAGCCTCAAGTTTCATGAATGCTAAAATAAAAAAGGATATAATTTTATTTGGTGAAGTGGGTTTAACTGGTGAAGTGCGTGCTGTAAGTATGGTAGAGCAGAGAATAAATGAAGCTAGAAAGATGGGTTTTAAAAAATGTATTATACCTAAAGAAAATTTAAAAACTCTAGAGAATAGAAAGGGTATAGTTATTGAGGGTGTTGAAAATCTTTCGGATTTATTCACAATATTATTTTAAAAAAATACAATTATTTAAATAAAATATTTGACACAATTCATAATCTAATGATAAGATGGAGTGTTTTATTCAATTGACAGTTGCATGTTATTATAGTATGATGTATACAACATCGTTTTTCTGAGGAGGTTTAAATGTTTGAAATAGGAGATAAAGTTGTATATCCAATGCATGGGGCAGGAATTATTGAAGATATTGAAATAAAGGATATTCTAGGTGAAGACAGGAAATATTATATATTAAATTTACCATTAAGAGAGATGAAAGTGATGATTCCGGTTGATAATACTCTTAAATTGGGATTGCGTCCAGTTGTTGGTGAAGAAAAATTAGATCAAGTAATTACATTGTTAAGAGATGGTTTATCGGAAATGTTTTCCAATTGGAATAGGCGATTTAGAGAGAATACTGAAAAGTTAAAAACAGGAGATATTTTAGAAGTTGCAGAAGTTGTTAGAAATTTAATGATAATGGACGATAAAAAAGGATTATCTACTGGTGAAAGAAAAATGGTAAATAATGCTACAAAATATTTATTAAGTGAATTTTGTTTATCAAAAGATATTGATATGCAAGAGTCTGAAAGAATTCTTAATGATAATGTAGATATATCAATTGAAATAGAACGCAAATTAGAAAAAGAAAGACAAATTGAAAAAGAAAGACAAATTGAAAAAGAAAAAGAAAAAGAAAAAGAAAAAATATAAGCTCGTTATAGCGAGCTTTTTGGTTGTAATATTAAGATTTTATTAAAAATATAATTATTATGTTTATATACAATTAAATATGATAAACTTAAAAAAGTATTAAGAAAGGAGGAATTATGTTTAATAGATTTACAAAACTTATAAGTGGTTTAATTGGTGCTTTGGTTGGATTAGGAATTGCAAATATTTTTGAGAAATCCAAACTATTTCCTGATTTAAATAGTACGTTATTATATGTTATTTTCGCAATTATTTTTATTTTATTATTTGTAGTATCATCAAAATTTTTAGTCAATGTATTAAATAAGTTGATAAGTACAATTGAGAAGGAAATATTCACATTAGATTCTAAGGAGATATTCTTTTCGACGATTGGATTCACTTTGGGAATGGTTATTGCTTTATTAATAAGTAATATTTTTAAGTATATTCCAATTAAAATGATTGGGTTTTCACTTACTATAATTACATATATTATTTTAGGATATTTAGGTATAAGAATACCTAGAAATTATACTACTAATATTGATTTGTTACAATATTTTTCTAATTCTAGTAATGTTAAAAAGGGTAAGAAAAATATTGTTGAAGAGGTGGAATCGGTTGCTATATTTATGCCGAAAGTAGTAGATACTAGTGTAATTATTGACGGAAGAATTCTTGATATTGTTAAAACAGGTTTTATTGAAGGTAAAATGATTATTCCGAGTTTTGTTTTAGAGGAGTTGCAACATATTGCTGATTCATCGGATGATTTAAAAAGAAAAAAAGGTAGAAGAGGGCTTGATATTTTAAAAGGTCTTATTGATAGTAAAGAAGTTGAAGTTGAGGTTATGAATATT
>JAYEHA010000459.1:3880-7711 GCA_034659335.1 Bacillota bacterium | reverse complement strand
ATATATACACATTATTATTTTAATTTTAACACTTTTTATTAATTTTCTCAATTAATGTTTTGTTAAAATTTTATCTTTTAAAGTAATCTTGCTTTCTAATTGACAATGATTCTTATTAGGATTATACTTATAATAGTGTTGGTTTTAAATATTTTTAAAAATTTATATCAAGAAACTATTTTAGGAGGATTTATATGAAACATGTAGTAGTAATTGGCGGTGGGGTTGCAGCAAAAGGTTTTTTATCTTCTGCTCTTGCACTTTATAATGACGTTAAATTTACATTTATTAGAAAAGAAGAGGTAGGTCCGGTTCCATGTGGAATTCCATATGCAATTGGTACACTAAATTCACCTTTTGACAATACTTCACCTGATACAGGACTTTTAAATGGTGGTGCTGAATTAATAATTGATGAAGTAACTGAAATTAATTCTGAAGAAAAAAATATTACTTTAAAAAGTAACAAAAAATTAGATTATGACAAGTTAGTCATTGCTGTTGGTTCTAAACCAATTGTTCCGCCATTTCCAGGGCTTAATTTAGAAAATATTTTAACTATTGAGAAAAATTTAGATACTGTAGCTAAACAAAAAGAAATAATTGAAAGTTCTAAAAATATTGTAATTGTTGGTGGTGGCTTTATTGGTGTTGAATTAGCTGATGAAATAAAAAACTTTGAAGGGAAAAATGTTACTATTATTGAACTTGCTAGAAATGTTCTTTCTGCAGCATTTGATAAAAAGTATTGCGACGATGTTGAAACAATTTTAAAAGATAAAAAAATTAATGTAATTACAAAACTTGGTGTATCTGAATTTAGGGGAAATGGAAAAGTTGAAGAAGTTATCCTTAGTAATGGCGATAAGATTACTGCTGATACAGTATTTTTATCAATTGGTGCTAAGCCATTAATTAGTCTCGGAGAAATGGCTGGAGTTGAAGCTTCACCTCGTGCAGGAATAATTACTGATGTGTATGGTTATACTTCAAACCCTGATATTCTTGCAATTGGAGATTGTTCTTCAAAAATTGATTTCTTTACTGGAAAAGGTAGCGGAATTAAACTTGCATCTGTTGCGGCTAGAGAAGGTAGAGTTGCGGCTCTTAACTTATTTGATAAAGTTATGCCTGAATCTCCACTAGGTGTAACAAGTCTTTTCTCAACTTGTGTTCATGGTGAGTACTTTGCTGCTACAGGTATGACAATGGAACAATTAGAAAGAAATGGTATGTCATTTAATGAAGTTAATGTTACTACTGTAGATAAACATCCTACAACTTTACCAAATGCAAAAAAAATTGAAGGAACATTTATATTTGCTAAAGAAACAAATATATTACTTGGTGCCCAATTAGAAGGTAGTATTCAAGTTGCTGAACTTATCAACTTCTTTGGATATGCTGTTCAAAACAGATCTACTGCTCATGATTTATTTGTTTTAAATTATGCTTCTCATCCAATGGGAACTCCTTCTCCAAATAAAACAATTGCTCATTTAGCTGCAACTGCTTTATTAAAGAAAATTAAATAATTTTGGATAAAAAGAAATAAAGAAAAATAAAAGCAAAAAAATTAAGACACTTATAAAAAATAGGTGTCTTTTTTTGAATATATAAACCTTAATGCCTATATTATCGGAATATATTTCATCCACAACTTATAAAATCATTAACCTTAAAAAATCATATGAATTACTATCAGCATTCCAATTTCGCTCAAATTTGTAATAAAAGTATCTTCTTTGAAAGTTCGTACCCGCTTAGTTCATTAGAAAAATATTTTTCTAAAACAAATATAAAACTTAAATAATCAAATTGTTTATAAGGTATTATATCTCCAGAAAGTATTGTATGAGCTGAACCGCAAGATTTGCACTTAACTCTT
This sequence comes from Bacillota bacterium, assembly GCA_034659335.1. GTDB lineage: Bacteria > Bacillota > Clostridia > Peptostreptococcales > Acidaminobacteraceae > HSG29. The sequence continues at coordinate 5,823 of JAYEHA010000459.1, read as the reverse complement.
ATTTTTTTAATCTAGAAAGAAGCTGTTTCTATAAACTCAAAAAAATGATTCACAATTTTCTCAGAAAATTTATTATTTTTAGTTTTATTAATTATATCAAGCACATCTCCTTTTTTTAATTTTTTCTTATATACCCTTTTTTCCATAAGAGCAACATACATATCTACAATCGAAATAATTACTGCTTCTTTATAAATTTCTGTATTAATTAATCCATTTGGATAACCTCTTCCATCGTAATTTTCATGATGTTGTTCTACTATTATTGCAATTTTTTCAAGACCATGTACCTCTCTTATCAAATTAGCACTTACAAGAGGATGAGATTTGATATTATCAAATTCTTCCTCGTTAAGTTTCTCTTTCTTATAAATAATAGAATCTCTTATTGCAATTTTACCAATATCATGCAATAATCCTGAATAATATACTATATCAATATCATATTTTATTAATCCTAAAAATTCAGCAAATTTAACAGATAATTCTGCAACGTTTCTTGAGTGGTTCAATAAATTTTTATCTTTAGACTCAATAACTCTAAGAAGAAGTCTAATCCCCTGAGCAATTGAATCATCTTTAAGTTCAAGTTCACTTCGTTTAGGAACTCTCAAATCTTTATTTCTATTCTCAATAAATTTTTTACTTAATAAAGTAATATCTCTTTCCTTTTTTAATAAAATAGCATCCTCAACTATTTGTTCAAAATCAGCATTTACCCATGGTTTTGAAATATATTTCCAAACATTCGCATCATTAACCGCATTAATCAAAACATTCATATCTAAATATCCTGTTATCAAAATACCTACAATATTTTTAATTTTGGATTTAGCATAAATTAATAACTCAACTCCAGTAATTTGTGGCATAACTTGATCAGCAATTATTATATCGAAATCATTATTATCGATCAACTTTTTTGCTTTAACTGAGTTATCTACAAAAGTCATATTATAATCTTTATTATTAAAAACTCTTTTTATTGCGTTTAACACTTTTATTTCATCATCTACAACTAATATTCTTATCTGCATATTCACTTCCCTACGATTTGAAACCATACCTACATTTCAAATCCATCTATTTTTTCATAAAATTTATCAACTGGGATATTCATAGTTTCTAAAACTTCTTCATCCAATTTCAACTCTGATTTATCAGGTTGTAATAGCCTCCACGACATAACATTAGCTAAATACGTAACTTTCACTATTTCTTTATTAATTATTAATTTATTTAAAGGATCATGATGATACATTGCAACTTCAATTATTGGTAAGGGTAAATCCCACCAATTAAGTAAATACGCACCAATTTTTTGATGATCAATACCAATAAGTTTCTTTTCATAATTTAACCTGCTTTTTTTATCTATTGGTGTATTATTTAATAAAACTTCAATTTTTTCATTTTCTTTAATAAAAAATTGCATTATTATAATCCTACCAATATCATGAAGCAATCCTGCCGAAGAATATATTGAAGGTAATTTTTTAAATAAAATTTTCTTATAAATATAACCAACAATCTTATTTGTCATATTTGCATGTAACCATATCATTTCCATATTACCATTAATATTATTTTTAAAAACACTATTTGATAAAACAATATTTTTAATATTCTGAAGCCCTATTCGCATAATTGCTTGCTTAAGAGATCCAATTTTAACACCATAATACGCTGAATTTGCAACTTGTAAAATTTTAGATGAAATAGATTGATCTCTTTCGATAACGGATGCAATTAAATCAACATCAAGTTTTTTCTCAATCATCTTATTAATTTCATTATATAGTTTAGGTAAAGTTGATATATTTTCTATATTATTAATAAATCTAAATAATTCTTCAGAATTCAAAATTTCTGATAACGCAAAACTCTTTTTTATTACTTCTCTTAATTCTTCATTCTCCCAAGGTTTATATAAATATAATTTC
>JAYEHA010000459.1:0-3780 GCA_034659335.1 Bacillota bacterium | reverse complement strand
TATATTTTCTATATTATTAATAAATCTAAATAATTCTTCAGAATTCAAAATTTCTGATAACGCAAAACTCTTTTTTATTACTTCTCTTAATTCTTCATTCTCCCAAGGTTTATATAAATATAATTTCACTAAGTTTGTTTCTAAAGCTTTGATAATAGCATCGTTATCTGAATAACCACTTAATGCAACTCTTGTAATATCAGGATATTTATTTTTAACTATTTTTAATAACTCAAACCCATCCATTTTAGGCATTCTAATATCTGTTACTAATAAGTCGATATCATACTCTTTTAAAATATTAAGAGCATCTGATCCACTTGTAACATAAAAACAATTATATTCTGAATTAAAAAATAACCTTCTTAATGCTTTTAATATATGCTTTTCATCATCAACAAACAATATCTTTTTCATTATAATCACCTACTTTATTTCATCGTCAATATGTTTAATCGGAAGTTCGATAATAAATTTAGTTCCTTCTCCTAAACTAGATTCCACGTTCATTTCCCCCTCATGCTTATTTACAACAATATCATAGCAAATACTTAAACCAAGTCCTGTCCCTTCACCAACTTCTTTTGTTGTAAAAAACGGATTAAAAATTTTATTTATAGTTTTTTCTTTTATACCTGCCCCATTATCAGAAATTTCAATAATTACTTTTTTATCAGTATGTGAAGTTTGAATCCCTATTTCTCCATCATTTCGATTAGTTTCTTTTATTGCTTGAACAGCATTTATTATTACATTAAGAATAACTTGATTTATTTCCCCTGAAAATGCCATAATAGTCGGTATATCAACTAAATTCAAATTAATTTTTGCTATATATTTATACTCATTCTTAGCAATTATCAATGTTTTTCTTATACCCTCGTTCACATCATATTCAGAATATTCCTTTAAATTATCAATTCTAGAAAAACTTCTCAAGCTCTTAACAATTTCTTTAGCTCTATCAAGACCAGATTTCGTATCTGATAGTAATTCATATATATCCTCAATAATAAATTCAAAATCTTTTTCTTTTTTATATGCATTAATTGCATTAATAACTTCATCATCTAAAAAATCACTTGTTTTTTCATATTTAGTCAATAATTCTAACAATACATTAGTATAATCTTTTAAAATAGTAAAATTACTAACTACAAAACCTAAAGGATTATTTAATTCATGCGCCACTCCAGCTGCTAGTTGTCCTATTCCTGCCATTTGCTCTCTCTGAACTAATTGTGCTTGAGTTATTTTCAATTTTTCATTACTTTCTAATATTTTTTTATGATTTTTCTCAACTTCACTCAACTTCACAGCTAACTTATTCATTAACTCAATTTCTTTCATTACATTTTTAATCCTTGCAATAAACTCACAATTAGAAAATGGTTTTGTAATATAATCAAATGCTCCAAGTTCAAAACATTCTGATAAAATATCTTCTTCAGTAATAGAAGTTAATATTAATACTTTAATACTTTTTAATTTCTCATCATTCTTTATTTTCCTAAGTATATCAGTACCTTTTAATTTAGGCATAATCAAATCAGATATTACTATTTGAACATCATGATTTTCAATAAAGTCTAATGCTTTAATTGGATCAATAAACGTTTCCAATTCAAGATCTAAATCGCTTTCTAAAATTATATCTTTTGCTACTTCTAATATAATCTTTGAATCATCAACAATTACAATTTTCAAATTAATCCTCCTCGTTTTCAATCCTCTTAACTAGTGTAATTATACGTCTATTTTCTTTTTTTAAATTTAATTTCAATTTAACATTCATCATATCAGCTAATGTATTTAACATTATATAAAGAGTATTATTTCTTGTATCATCAACGTCTTTTATAGAATCAAATTTTAATATTAGTATAATATTATCATCTTTATAACTTACTAAAAACTTTATTATAGAATCGTTATTTATATTATAAAAATTTTCAACAATTAATATTATAAATAAATATAGAATATTCATATCAATTTCTTTAAGTTTAGTATTATCATTAATTTTATCAATCACTTCTAAAATAGGATGCTTATCATTATTTTTTGCATTTCTATGCATTAAACGCTTTTCAACTTTTTTCTTAATTATAGATAAATCAAAATTAAACCCTTTTCTTGGTAATTTTCCTATATAACTACTAATAAACTCTTCTACAAAGTTTAACTCTTCTTTGAACCTTAAAGTACTTAATTTACCATCTTTTAATAATAATCCAAGAAAATAACAATAATTTAATGCCATTTTATTTAGTTTTGATACTTTTTTAAAATCATTCTCTATATTTAAAAGCGAATTTTTATTTTCATTAACCAATTTTCTAAATAACTCATTCTTATTCTCTGCAACTTTTATATTAATTTGATTATCCTCTTCACTAACATATTTATTTAATCCGGAAATAATCAAAGGCTTTAACTCTGATTTTAAATCCCAAGGTTTTAAAATAAACTTATATATATTTAAGGAATTTATTGTAGCAATTATTTGAGTGCTATTCGTATAGCCAGATAAAATTATTTTAATAATTCGATTATCTCGCTCATGTACTTCTTTTAATAATTTTAATCCATCCATTTCAGGCATTTTCATATCTGTAACAATTAATGAAATATCCTTTTCATCAACTATTTTTAAGGCTTCTTTTCCACTTAATGCAAAAAATTTATTATATTTTTCTAAATGCACTCCTCTTTTTATAGCTTTTAAAACTTGTATTTCATCATCTACAAATAATACATTGTATTTGCTTACATCTATGTTCATTTTACCCTCCTTGTTTGACTACTGCTGTTTACTAGAATATATTATCAACATAAGTATATCACAATCTATTTTACTTCCATAAAATAAATACCATATTTATTAATACAATAAAATTTACTAAACTTGTAGTTTTATCAACTATATGATATTCTTAACCAAACAATATCTTTTGAGAGGAGATTTAATGAAAAATATACTATTTCTAGACGATGACATTTTTATTATTAAAGCTTATAAACGAAAACTAAGAACTCTAAACGCAAATATATTTTATACTTCAACTACACTTGAAGCTACCGAACTTCTTAAATCAGAATCAATCGATATTTTATTTATTGATCTTAATTTAGAAGAATGTACTGGAATTGAATTTATGGATAATAATCTTACTATAATACCAGAAGAAATATATTTAGTTACCGGAGCTAACTATACTATCGAAAAAAATAATAGTTTAATTAACGATGTCATTTTAAAACCAATCAATTACACAAAAGTTATTGATTTGATTTTGAATTAAAGCTGTTTCTTAAGTTTTTAATTTTATTTATTATCTGGTTTTTATCAATTGGCTTTGAAATATAATCATCACAGCCAGCTTTATAATACATCTCAATATCGTTTTTTTGAATATTTGCCGTTAATACAATTGTATATACTGACATTAATTTTTTTGACGATTTTATTTCTTTTAATGTCTCAAATCCATCCTTTATTGGCATTTGTATATCCAATAGTAAAACATCGAAATGCTCTTTTTCCAACATCTCTAAAACTTCCAATCCATTTGATGCTTCTTTAGAACTAATATTTTCTCTTTCTAATATTTCTTTTAACAACATTCTATTCATTTTAACATCATCTGCAATTAATACTTTTAAATTTGTTTCTTCAATATTTACTACATTGTTATCAAAATAATTATTTGTATAAAATCTTTCAGGAATAAGTTCTATATAATATCTAAGTAATTCTACATTTTTCACAATTTTATT
>JAYEHA010000458.1:0-7750 GCA_034659335.1 Bacillota bacterium | reverse complement strand
ATCCATTTTTTTATTATCTCTTGTTTCTGATTCTACATCATAAAAACCTATTCCGTTTATTATTGGTTTTATCCATGCTAAAAATATTAGTCGTCCGTTCTTTTCTAAAAACTTTTCATCTTCTTTTCTGTATTCTCTATACATAAAGTCTTGAAATCTATCAAGTACTTTAGTCATATCTAAGTCTCCATTTTCTTTTATATATTCACTTCTTGTAACAGAGGCTGTTTCTCTACCTTTACTCGTCTCTCTTTTAGAAATCATATAATCATAAATATACTTTTCAAATATAATATTGTGAATTTTTACCGATTCATTATTAGCTTTTATAATTCCATACATTTCAGCCATTCCTAAAATAGGATTAGAAATATTATAACCAATTTTATTTCCTTCTAATAAAATACTCTTTATAACTCTATATAAATCTTTATTATTCTCAAAGTTCTTTATTAAGTCATCAAATAGAGTATTTTTTTCTTTAAGAAGACTCTTTACAGCTTTTTTCATCCCTTCTTCAGTAAAATCATCATCCAATTCTTCATGAATTAAAAATGGTAATTTACTTACTAAATAGGGATAGCCACTTGTATAGTAATAAATTAAATTACTTATCTTTTCTATATCCATACCAGTCTTATAATCTTTTTCAAAGTCAATTAGCATTGTACTTATTTCTTTTGGATTAAATGTCATATCTACTTTAAAATCTACTGCTACATTCCATGGACTATTTAGCATTTCTATCTCACCTGGTCTTACTTTAACTTTTAAATTCTTTATGTCATGTACGCCAAATAATACTACACTCCAAAATGTAGCATCTTCCCCATTATTTCTTCCTATATATTTATCTCTAAGCAAACCTAAAAAACTTAAGAACAATTGATTATTACTGCTTTTATCTACTTCATCTATCAGAAGGATTATTTTTTTATTATTTTTTTTAACAAATTTTGTTACTTTTCTAGATAATTCTTTAAAATTTGATACGTCTTTACTTAACTCTATAAATTCCTTTTCTAAATTTTCATCATTGAAACTTACCGAATCTGCAAACATAGTAAATATGCTCTTTGAAAAACTTTCTTCATCCTGAAAACTTTTCTCTCCTTGTCCTTCAAAGCTTATATTTAAAACGATATACTCATCTTTAAGCTCGCTTTTTAAAGCATATCTTGCAGTAGTTTTACCAAATTGTCTTGCTTTATTTATTGTAAAATATTCTCCAACATCAATTAATTTTCTTATTTTTTTTATTTTACCACTAATATCAACCATATAGTGCATACTTGGTACACAGCTAGTTGCTATATTAAATTTTTTCATTAAATAATCCCTCCTTATAGAAAGTCTTTTATTAAGTATATCATTATTTTTTTAATTTGCTAATATAATTAAACACAAAATATTAAAACAAAAAAAAGAATTCTCAAATGAGAATCCCTATTTTGGTCGTCTAGGTTCAACAATAAACTTAATTGCCGTTCTTTCTTCACCATCTATTACAATATCGGTAAAAGCTGGTATAGCAATTAGATCGATTCCTGATGGAGAAACAAAACCCCTTGCGATAGCAATAGCTTTAACAGACTGATTAATTGCACCTGCTCCAATTGCTTGTAATTCCGCTCTTCCTTTTTCTCTAATAACTCCTGCAATAGCACCTGCAACTGAATTTGGACTAGAAGTAGATGATACTTTTAGTATACTCATTGTGACCTCCTCAATTATTATATTTATTACTATATTTATTTTCAATATATACCCTATAATAAAAATAACTAACAAAAAATAAAAAAATAAAAGTGAAAAATCACTTTTATTTTTAATTATTAATTATTTAGCATAATCAGTTGCTCTTGTTTCTCTAATAACCGTTATTCTAATTTGTCCGGGATAATCTAATTCTTCTTCTATTTGGTTTTTAATATCTCTACAAATAAGTACCATATCGTCATCAGTAGCATTATCAGGCTTAACAAGAACTCTAATTTCTCTTCCAGCTTGAATTGCATAAGATGATTCAACTAATTCATAACTGTTTGCAATATTTTCTAAACTTTCTAAACGTTGAATATAATTATCTAATGTTTCTCTTCTTGCACCAGGTCTCGCAGCAGATAATGCATCAGCAGCAGTCACAAGTACAGCTTCGACAGTTTCTGGTTCATAATCCCCATGGTGTGTAGACATAGCGTGAATTACTTTATTATTTTCATTATATTTTTTAAGTAATTTCATTCCAATTTCTACATGTGTACCTTCCATTTCATGATCAACTGCTTTACCAATATCGTGAAGCAATCCAGCACGTTTTGCAATTCTCACATTTGCACCTAATTCAGCAGCCATTAAGCCAGCTAAATATGAAACTTCTAAAGAATGTTTTAAAACATTTTGACCAAAACTTGTTCTATACTTTAATCTACCAAGTAATTGAACTAATTTTGGATGTAAATTGTGAATGTTTGCTTCAAAAGTAGCATTTTCACCAATTTCTTTAATTTTTTTATTAAATTCACTAGTCGCTTTATTAACCATTTCCTCAATTCTTGCAGGATGAATTCTTCCGTCAATTATTAATTTTTCTAAAGTCATTTTTGCAATTTCGCGTCGAATAGGATCAAAAGACGATAATATTACAGCTTCTGGTGTGTCATCAATTATTAAATCTACACCTGTTAATCTTTCAATAGCTCTAATATTTCTTCCTTCTCTACCAATAATTCGGCCTTTCATTTCATCATTAGGTAAATCAATTATTGAAACTGTGTTTTCCGAAACAAACTCTGCTGAACATTTCTGAATTGCATATGAAATGATCTTTTTAGCATTTTTATCTGCTTCTTCTTTAGCCTCGTGATTTAATCGTTTAATCATAGAAATTTTTTCATGTTCAACTTCTTTTTCAACCTCAAACAAAATTTGTTTTTTAGCTTCACTTAAAGTCAATTCAGAAATTCGTTCTAATTCTTCAATTTGCTTAAGATACATTTTAGATACTTCATTTTCTTTTTTATCTAAACTAGATTGCTTAGAACTCAATTCTTTTGATTTAGATTCTAATTTTTCTTCTTTTGTATCTAACATATTGCTTTTAATTTCTAAATTTTCTTCCTTACTTAAATTTCTGTCTTCTAAACGTTTAATCTCTTGGCGTCTTTCTTTAGCTTCACTATCTAATTCTCCACGTAATTTATGAACTTCTTCTCTTGCATTTACAACTATTTCTTTTGAAAGAGTATCCGCATTTTTTTCTGCTTCTAAAATTATTTCTTTTGACTTAATTTCTGCACTAAGAATAATCTTTTCAGCAGTTTTTTTACGGAAAAAATATCCAATTCCAAAAAATACTGGAATGATAATAATAATAACCGGAATAATAAAAGTATTCATTTTTTCACCTCCATCGTTCCTATTAGAAATACAAATAAACATATTTCTGTATCAATTTTATATTTTTTAAGCAGTTATGTCAAGCTAGTAAAATAATAATTCTTAAATATTTGAATTAGCTGTAGATAACATCAGTTTCAATCTATTTATTTGATTTGTTTCACTTGACCCAGGATCATAATCGATTGGTATAATATTTGAATCAGGAAATTTCGTTCTTATTTTTTTAATCATCGCTTTTCCTGTAATATGATTTGGCAAACAAGCAAAAGGTTGTATACATGTAATATTTTTAACATCAGATTCAATTAATTCAATCATTTCGGAAGTTAAAAACCAACCTTCTCCAGATTGATGCCCAAGTGATAAGATTGACGATGCTTTTTTAGCTAGTATTTCAATAGATACAGGTGCAGTAAAACGTTTTGAATTATCTAAAGCTTTTTTCATATCTTTTCTAAAATATTCAAAATATGTTACTGCTATTTTACCTATTGCACTTTTTAGACTTGATTCATATAATATATCTTTCCTTATTACAGAGTTATAACTACTATATAACATAAAATCTGTTAATCCAGGAACAACTACTTCCGCCCCTTCACTTTCTAAAAAAGCAATAATATTGTTATTTGCATCAGGATGAAATTTAACTAATATTTCACCGACTATTCCAACTTTTGGTTTTTTAATATCATTTATTTTAATATTATCAAATTCATTTACAATATTAATAATATTATTTTTAAATATTTTCATTTTGCCATTTACAATTGAATCTATCGAAATTTTTTCCCATTTATTATATAATGCATTAACAGAACCTTTTATAATTTCATATGGTCTAGTTTTTAAAACTACAGTTGATAATAAATCACCGTATACTAATGACATTGTTAATTTTACAAGTAATTTTGGTGTAATTTTAAAACCTCTATTTTTTTCAAGACCGCCTGCATTCAATGAAATTACAGGTATATGAGCCATATTAGCATCTTTAAGCGCTTTTCTGATAAATGCAATATAATTAGTAGCCCGACAACCTCCGCCTGTTTGAGATATTATTACTGCTAATTTATTAGTATCAAATTTATTAGAATTAATTGCCTCCATAATTTGACCTACAATAATTACTGAAGGGTAACAGGCATCATTATGAACATATTTTAAACCTTCTGTTACAGTTGCTTCTGAAGCTTTTTCTAATATTTGAAGATTATATCCTTCAGATTGGAAAGCATTTTCAATAAATTTAAAATGAACAGGTGACATTTGTGGCGCTAATATTGTATAGTCATTATGCATTCTTTTTGTGAATTCAATTTTATTTGATAATGCCTCATTATTCACTATTAATTTTCTCTTATTCATAACAGCTAATAAAGAACGAATTCTAATTCGAGCAGCACCAAGATTATTAATTTCATCAATTTTAATATTTGTATATATTTTATTGTTTCTTTCTAAAATTTCTTTTATTTGATCAGATGTAATTGCATCTAATCCACATCCAAAAGAATTTAATTGAATCATTTCTAAATTATTAGTAGTAGAAACGTATTTAGCAGCATTATAAAGTCTTGTGTGATACATCCACTGATCAACTATACGAATTGGTCTATCAATATCTGCTAAATGAGAAATAGCATCTTCTGTTAATACAGGAATATTGTAATTTTGTATAACACTTGCAATTCCATGATTGATTTCAGGATCAATATGATAAGGCCTTCCTGCTAATACAATACCTTTTAGATTTTCTTTTTCAAGATACTTAACAATTTCTTCACCTTTTTTATGAATATCTCTTTTATATTTTTCTAATTCAATATATGAATTATTTAATGCATGTTCTAAATCTTTTTTAGAATGCCCCATTTTACTAAAAACTTCATTGATTTTTTTGAGCATTTTATTTTTATCATAAATTGGATAAAAATCATTTATAAAGTTAACATTATTTTCAATTAGCGAATCCATATTTGCTTTAATAGTTTCCGGATAAGATGTTACAACTGGACAATTAAAATGATTGTCAGAATATTTATCTTCATTTATTCCAAAAGGAATTGAAGGATAAAAAATAGTTTTAATTCCTCTATTAACTAAATTTTGAATATGACCATGAACTAATTTTGCTGGATAACATATAGATTCAGATGGTATTGAATTCATACCAAGTTTAAATATTGTTTGACTACTTCTAGATGAAAGAAGAACTTGATATTTTAAGTCGGTAAAAAATCTAAACCAAAACGGATAATCTTCATACATATTCAAAACACGTGGAATCCCAACAATCCCATTTATAGCATCTTTTTTATTTAAAGGCTTATAATTAAATAGTCTTTTATATTTATATTCGTACATATTTTCAACTGTGCTAATTTCTTGATTTTCTTTTGCACCTCTTTCACATCTGTTTCCTGAAATAAATTTTCTATTATCATTAAACTCACTAATTGTTAATAAACATTGGTTTCCACATAATTTACAACGGGAATTAGATTTTTTTACTGAAAAATTTAATAATTTATTTAAATTTAATAATTGGGTTTTATATCCTTCTTCGTATTTTTCTTTTGCAATAATAGCCGAACCTAAAGCACCCATTAAACCAGCAATGTCGGGTCTAACAACTTCTTTATCAAGAATGAGTTCTAATGCTCTTAAAACGGCATCATTATAAAAGGTTCCACCTTGTACAACTATATTTTCACCTAATTCTGATGTTTCTTTTAATCTAATAACTTTAAAAAGTGCATTTTTTATTATAGAATATGAAATTCCTGCTGCAATATCTCCAACTGAAGCCCCTTCTTTTTGAGATTGTTTAACTCTCGAATTCATAAATACTGTACATCTTGTTCCTAAGTCAACAGGTGATTGCGAATAAAGTGCATTTTCCACAAAATTATCTAGATTAATATTAAGTGATTTTGAAAATGTTTCTATAAATGAACCGCAACCACTGGAACAGGCCTCATTAAGCATAATACTTTCAATGACTCCATTTTTTATTTTTAGACTTTTCATATCTTGTCCACCAATATCTAAAATAAAATCAACATTTTTTTGATACATTATACCAGCTTTATAGTGTGCAATTGTTTCAATCTCTCCAAAATCTACTAAGAATGCTTCTTTTATTAAATGTTCTCCATAACCAGTAACTGATGAACTGATAATTTTTGCTGATTTTGGTAATAATTTATAAATATTTATTAGTGCATCTTTAATGGTATTTAGAGGTTTCCCTTTATTATTTGAATAATATGAGTAAATTAAATTATTATCTTCATCAATTAAGACTAATTTAGAAGTAGTTGAACCTGCATCTATGCCAAGAAAGAGATTCCCACTTACTTTTGAAATATCTTTTCTTTTAATATTATTTTTATTATGACGGTTTTTAAAATCATTATATTCTTCTTTGTCTTTAAATAATGGTTTTAATACATTTAAAGAATTATTTGATGAATTTAAAAATAAATTTAAATTTTTATAAATCAATTCACTATTAATTTCTTCTAATTCAAATGCAGATATAGCAGCTCCAATTGCTACATAAAATATTGAGTTTTTTGGAAAAATCACTTCATTTTCTTTAAGATTTAAAGTTTTAGTAAAAGCATTTCTAAGTTCTGATAAATATGTTAATGGCCCTCCTAAATATGTAATATTTCCTTTAATTTGTTTTCCAGCTGATAACCCACTAATTGTTTGATTAACTACTGCTTGAAGTATTGAAGCCGCAATATCTTCTTTAGGGATACCTTCATTTATTAACGGTTGAACATCTGATTTTGCAAAAACACCACATCTTGAAGCAACAGGATAAATTATTTCATAATTTTTTGCAAGTTCATTAAGTCCGTTACTATCAGTATTTAATAATATTGCCATCTGATCAATGAATGCACCGGTACCGCCTGCACATGCTCCATTCATACGTTGATCAAGATTAAGTCCAAAATATGTTATTTTTGCATCTTCTCCACCTAATTCAATTGCAACATCAGTTCTCGGTATGAATTGTCTAATAGCTTTGGTAGATGCTATCACTTCTTGAATAAAACTTATACTAAAATAATCAGAAATCAATAATCCGCCTGATCCAGAAACTTTTATTTTAATCTTTTTATTAAAAATTATATCTTTTATATCTAAAAACATTCCTACAAATGTAGTCTTAATATCTGAATTATGCCTTTTATAACTTGAATATAATATGTTATAGTTTAAATCAATAATTACAATTTTTATCGTTGTTGATCCTACATCAATACCAATATTTAGATTACATTCCATTTCTTCACCTTCTAATTACTTTCTATCCATTCAATTATAT
>JAYEHA010000457.1:0-7767 GCA_034659335.1 Bacillota bacterium | reverse complement strand
TATTGAGATAAATACAAATATAAATATTGATACAGAGTTATATATTAGTGGTAATGTAAATTGGTTTAAGCAAATAATAATTAATCTTATAGATAATGCAATAAAATACAATAAAGAAAATGGAAAAGTTACTATTGAAGCATATCAAGAAAACAAAAAAATATATATAATAATTGAAGATACAGGAATTGGAATAAATGAAAAGCATCTTGATAGATTATTTGAAAGGTTTTATAGAGTTGACAAATCAAGATCTAAAACAGTTGGAGGAACAGGCCTTGGGTTAGCTATAGTTAAGCATGCATTGATGAATTTAAATGGTTCAATTGATGTAGAGAGTAAGGAAAAAATTGGTACGAAATTTACTATACAGATTTCAATTTAACATGGAATTAACAATAAGTTAACAGTCGGAAAACATATCGGCTGTTTTTTTTTGCTAAAATCATAATATAAGATAAATTAGATTATTTAGGAGGAGAAATTAAAAATGAAAATTATAAGTAAGAAAGTAGTAAGTATATTGTTAATAGGAGTTTTGGTTATAGGAATATTTTCAGGTTGTAGTAAAACAAATGATAGTACATCAGATGAAAAGTATTTAAGTATAGTTGGGTCAACATCAGTAACGCCTGTTTTAACGAAATTAGCGGATGCATATATGACTTTAAATGATGGGCTAAAAATTGATGTACAAGGAATAGGTTCATCTGCGGGAGTTAAAGCAGCTTATGACAAGAGTGCGGATATTGGTATGGCATCAAGAAATTTAAAAGAAGGTGAAAAAGAGTGGGGTTTAACTGAAACAACTATTGCATTTGATGGTATTGCGGTATCTGTAAACCCTAAAAATACAGTAGAAAAGTTAACGATAGAGCAAGTTAAAGATATTTTTAAAGGAACAATAACAAATTGGAAAGAAGTTGGAGGAGAAGACAAAGAAATTATTGTTATTAGTAGAGAATCAGGATCTGGGACAAGAGGTGCATTTGAAGGTTTAGTTGGATTAGAAGAAAAAGATGCTGATGGAAATAAATTTAGTGCATTGGTTGAAGATGCATTAATTGCCGATGGAAATGGTGCAGTTAAAGCAAATGTTGCTAGTAAAGAAAATGGAATAGGTTATTTATCATTTTCATATTTAGATAATAGTATTAAAACTGTTAGTATAAATGATATTGAACCTTTAGTTGAAAATATAGAAAATGGAACATATAAAATTTCTAGACCGTTTTTATTACTAACAAATGATGAAACTAGTAAAGTAGCAAATGATTTTATTAAATATATATTGAGTGATGAAGGACAAAGTATAGTTGCAGATAAATTAATAACTGTTAAATAAGAATGAATTAAGGAGAAATGTTAAAAATGAACATAGAAAAAAATACAGCATCTAAAAATAGAAGAATTGAAAATATATTTAGTAAGTTTTTTTTCTTGAGTGCAGTTATTTCAATAATGAGTTTGGTCATTATAATAATATTTGTATTTGTAAAAGGCATACCTGCAATAATTGAAATAGGATTAATGGATTTTATATTTGGTAAATTATGGAGACCTAGTTCAAATGATTTTGGTATTTTACCAATGATTTTAGGTTCAATATATGCAACAATTGGTGCACTTTTAATAGGTGTACCAATTGGTATTTTAACTGCTATATATATGTCAGAGATTGCTAGTAAACAAATAAGAAGAATGATTATTCCTATGGTTGAATTATTAGCAGGAATACCATCAGTAATTTATGGTTTTTTTGGATTAATTGTAATTGTGCCATTGATTGATCAAAGGTTTAATAATGGAGGTAATAGTTTATTAGCTGCAATGATTATTTTAGGAATTATGATTTTACCTACTATTATAAATATTTCTGATACATCTCTAAGAGCTGTTCCAAAGGAGTATAGAGAAAATTCTATTGCATTAGGAGCATCAAAAATGCAAACAATATTTAATGTTGTATTACCTGCGGCAAAATCCGGTGTTTTAACAGCAGTTGTTTTAGGAATAGGTAGAGCTATAGGAGAGACTATGGCAGTAATTTTAGTTGCAGGTAATTCACCTCAGATACCAATTTCAGTGTTTAATCGTTTTAGAAGTATGACAGCAAATATAGCGATTGAAATGGGTTATGCATTTGGACTTCATCAAGAAGCGTTGTTTGCAACAGGCGTAGTATTATTTGTTTTTATTATAATATTGAATTTAGGGCTTAATCTTTTTATAAGAAAGGCAAGTGATTAGATGTTATTAAAGAATTTTAAAGAAAAAGTGATATATTATTTAATTATTTCTTCTGCTTTAGTTACAGTTGGTATTTTATTATGGATATTTATATTTATAGTTAAAAATGGGATTATGCATTTGAATTTAAAATTTTTATTATCAAGCTACTCAGGTGATGAAACTGGTATTTTTCCAATGATTATAAATACATTAATTGTTATAGTAAGCACTATAATAATTGCAGTTCCAATAGGTGTTTCAACAGCTATCTATTTAACGGAATATGCAGAAAATGAAAGAATTACTATTGTGATAAGATTTGCAGTTGAATTATTAGCAGGTATTCCATCTATAATATATGGATTATTTGGAATGGTATTATTTGTTACTATATTGAATTTCAATTGGTCAATTTTATCGGGAACATTGACTTTAGGTATTATGATTCTTCCGGTTATTATAAGGACGACAGAAGAAGCTTTAATAAGTGTTCCAAAAGAATATAGAGAAGGAAGTTTAAGCTTAGGGGTATCAAAAATAAGAACAATTATGAAAGTAGTGCTTCCATCTGCAAAAGCAGGTATATTAACTGGAATTATACTCGCAATGGGTAGAGTTAGTGGAGAAACAGCAGCTGTATATTTAACAGTTGGAATGGTTCCGAGAATAGCAAAAGGGTTTTTAGAATCTGGTAGAACTTTATCGGTGCATATGTATTTGTTGGCAAAAGAAGGAATTTCGTTTGAAGAAGCATATGCAACAGCGACAGTACTTTTATTAATAACTTTAATACTAAATCAAATTGTAAAAGTGGTATCTAGAAATGAAGGAAATTGAGGTGAGTTATGGAAAATAAAAATGTTTTAAAAATTAATAATTTAAATCTTTTTTATGGGGATTTTCAAGCATTAAAGGATATAAATATAGAAATAGAGAGAAATCAAGTTACAGCATTAATAGGACCTTCAGGATGTGGTAAGTCAACTTTTTTAAGAACGTTAAATCGTATGAATGATTTGATTGATAATGTTAGAGTTAATGGGAATGTTATTTTAGATGAAATTGATATTTATAAAAATATTAATTTATTAGATTTACGAAAAAGAGTAGGTATGGTTTTTCAAAAACCGAATCCATTTCCAATGAGTATATATGAAAATGTTGCATATGGTCCAAAAGCTCATGGAATAAAAAATAAAGCAGCGCTTTATAAAATAGTGGAAGAAAATTTAAAAAAAGCAGCTCTTTGGGATGAAGTAAAAGATAGATTAGATAAAAGTGCATTAGGTTTATCTGGTGGGCAACAACAAAGGCTTTGTATTGCAAGGGCGTTAGCTGTAGAACCTGAAGTGATACTTATGGATGAACCTACGGCATCACTTGATCCTATCGCAACACTAAAAATTGAAGAGTTGATCAATGAACTTAAAAAAAAGTATTCAATTATCATAGTTACTCATTCAATGCAACAAGCCGGTAGAATTTCAGATAAAACAGCATTTTTTTTAATGGGAGAGATAATAGAGTATTCTAAAACATCAAAATTATTTTCAAATCCTAAAAAAAAGAAAACTGAAGATTATATTACAGGAAAATTTGGTTAGGAGGAAGTATATGAGAGATTTATTAAATGATAAACTTGGTGAAGCACATGAATTATTACTTGTTATGAGTACTTTAGTAGAAGAGAATATCAAACTAGCAATGGAAGCTTTATTAAATAAAGATTTTGAGTTAGCTGATAAAGTAATTGAAAATGATGAATTGATTGATTCATATGAAGAAAAAATTGAAGATTTGTGTATTGAATTAATAGCAACTCAAAATCCTTTGGGAAGTGATTTAAGAAAAATTTTTAGTATACAAAAAATCATTTCTGATCTTGAAAGAATTGGCGATCATTCTGAAAACATTGCGATAATTGTAAAAAAAATTGGTGAAGAAGGTTTAATTAAGCCGTTAATAGATATTCCTAAAATGGCAAATATTGCTATAGATATGCTTCATAGTAGTATTAATGCATATATTGATGGAAATATTGAATTAGTTATTGAAACAATAAAAAAAGATGATAAAGTAGATTTATTATATGAAGAAATATATGGTGAATTGATAGAATTATTTAATGATAATAAAAAATATAAAAATCAAATTCTTTCTCTTTTATTAATTGGTATGAATTTAGAAAGAATTGCCGATCATTCTACAAATATTTGTGAGAGAGTATATTATATTGTTAAGGGCGAACGAATTAAATTTTATTTAATACAATAATTGTATTGTATTAAATAATGAGATGTGATATATTTGAGTTGTTAAAATTTAATATATTTTAGGTGTCTATTGCTATTAGAATAATAGGGAATGAGGATAAGCCTCAGCAGCCGCCGTTACTGTGATTAGGGATGAAATCTTAATACCACTGAGAAATCGGGAAGGTAAGAGAGTAAAATGATCTATAAGCCAGGAAACCTGCCTAAAAAATTGTTATCAGCTTCGGTGCGAAGTTATGGTGTTATTTTTTTGTAAGTTAAACCTATGCTGATACTATATGTATCAGTTTTTTTTGTGTTAATTATATATTTTATTTTTTAAGGAGAAATTATGAAAACAGCTATAGTACAAATAAACAATACGCTATCTATTGAGAATAATTATAATACAATAAAAAAATATATAAAAAGAGCATTTGATTTAGAAGTTAAATTAATTGCATTTCCAGAATGTGCTTTAACTGGTTATATATCTGATAAAGATAAACTTATTGCTATTGAAAAGGATAATATTTATTTAACTAAACTAAAAGATTTATATAAAAAATATAATATTGAAATTTTTATTGGTAGTAATATTTTTGAAGATAATAAAATTTATAATTCATATTTACATATTACAGATGAGATAGATTATTATTATAAAACACATTTAGGGAAGAATGAAAAAAAAATATATACACCTGGAGATAAATTGAACTTATTTAGTGGATATATTAAAAGTGGTATTGCTATTTGTGTTGAAAGTCATATTCCAGAAGTGTTTTTAACTCATAGATTAAATGGTGCAAAATTAGTTATTACACCATTTGCATCGCCAATCAATTGTGGTTCTAGAGAAAAAGTTTGGAAAAAATATTTGCTTACTCGGGCATATGATAATGGAGTCAATATAGTATGTACTAATTTAACTGGAAAGCTAGATAATTTATCATATGATGGGGGATTGTTAGCTGTTAATCCAAAGGGAGATATTATTGATGAAAAGTATAATACTAATGAAGATATGTTAGTTGTTAATTTAGATATTGATGATAAATATCAAGATAAAAATTATAAAAAGAATTATGTTAGTAGAAGAAATTATAATTTATATAGGAGGAGTTAAATGAAATACAATAAAAATCCTGAATCAATTGAAGAGCAGAGCTTTAAAATAATTGGTGAAGAGGGAAAAGAAATGCTTTCAAAGTATTCACCAGAAGAATTAATGATTATAAAAAGAATTATTCATACTACAGCAGACTTTGAATATGGAGAAATAACAGAAATACATCCAAAAGCAATTGAAGTAGCTAAAAAAGCTTTTTTAGCTGGATCACATATTTATGCTGATACTAGTATGATAGTTAATGGTGTAAGAAGAAAGAAATTAGAAAAATTAAATATTGAGATACATAATTTTGTTCATGATGATGATATTTATAAAATTGCATTAGAAGAAGGAATTACTCGATCAATGGCTGGAATTAAAAAAGCTGCTAAAGATGATAAAATTGATATATTTATGATCGGCAATGCGCCTACAGCAATATTTCAATTAAAAGAGTTAATTGATGCTGGATATAAAAAGCCTAAATTGATTATTGGAACACCGGTTGGTTTTGTGGGGGCGGCAGAATCAAAAGAATTACTTTCAGAAATGGATATTCCATATATAAGAGTAAATGGTCGTAAAGGTGGTAGTGCAGTTGCAGTTTCAATAGTAAATGCAATGCTAAAAATGATATGATTGATAGATTTACTTATAAAAATGGTAAAAAGATGAGATATGGATATACAACAGGCTCATGTGCTACTGCAACATCAAAAGCGTCAGCAGAAATTTTATTGTCTAAAAGAAAAATTGAGTCTGTAGAAATTGATACACCTAAAGGATGGAAGCTTAAATTATCAGTAGAAGATATAACCGTTAAATCTGATTATGTAATAACAGCAATAAAAAAAGATAGTGGAGATGACCCTGATGTAACAAATGGAATTTTAATATATTCTAAAGTTAAATATATAAAATCTGGTATAGAAATAATTGGTGGCATTGGAGTTGGTGTTGTAACAAAAAAAGGTCTTAAAGTAGAGGTTGGGAATCCAGCAATTAATCCTGTTCCACTTCAGATGATAAAAAAAGAAGTAAAAAAAGTAATGGAAAAATATAATTATAAAGGTGGTTTATCTATAGAAATATCTATACCTGAAGGTGAAGAGAAAGCTAAAAGAACATTTAATCCAAGGTTAGGAATAAAAGGTGGTTTATCAGTTATTGGGACTACGGGTATAGTTGAACCTATGAGTGATGATGCATTTAAAGATAGCTTAGCAATTGAACTTAAAATGATAAAATCAAACAAATTAGTTTTAGTGCCTGGGAACTATGGTAGAGATTATTGTTTAGAACATAATATAGATAAATCACTTATATTAAAGACAAGTAATTTTATTGGATTTATGTTTGAACAAGTGTGTGTATATGATATTGAAAAAGTATTGTTTGTCGGGCATATAGGTAAGCTTATTAAAGTTGCTGGTGGGATATTTCACACTCATAATAGAGTTGCAGATGCAAGACTTGATATTTTGGTCTCTCATTTGGTAAGAGTAGATGCTACTAATAAACAACTTAGAAATATTCTAAATATGAATACTACAGAAGAAGCCGTTGAGTATATTTATAGTGAAAAATTAGAAAAGGTATTTGATTTAATTGTTGAATCTATTAAATTTAGAATTCAAAATTATATTTTTGATCAATATCAAGTGGAGGTAATATTGTTTTCTTCTAAAAGAGGTAAACTCTCAGAGACAAAAAATGCGAATGAATTTTTGGAGTTATTACATGAATAAATTATGGATATTGGGGCTAGGGCCTGGACATAAAGATTATATTTTGCCAATTGTTAATAAAAAATTAAGAGAAGCAGATATTGTTGTTGGTGGTAAAAGACATTTAGAAAGTATAGAGATAACTGGAATTAAAAGAAAATTAGATATTCCACTTTATAAAACAATAGATTATTTAAAAGATAATTATAAAGATAATCAAATAGCAGTAGTAGTATCGGGAGATACAGGTTTTTTTAGTATGCTTGATTTATTAAAAATGCATTTTAAAAATGAAGAATTAGAAACATATCCTGGTATTTCATCTTTACAATATATGTTTTCAAAATTAAATAAATCATATAAAAATGCTTATATTGGAAGTGTACATGGAAGAAAAATAGATTTTAAAAATATAGTAAATTATAAAATAATTGGATTATTA
>JAYEHA010000456.1:0-7805 GCA_034659335.1 Bacillota bacterium | reverse complement strand
TAAAACAGGAATTCAGCATTTATTACCTAAAGCAGAATATGTTAAATCCCAACAATTGAGTCTGTTTAAACGTTCATATATAGAGCAATATACGCTTTTAGCTAGTTAATTTTGGGGAAACTTAAAATTTATAATATAATTAATACCACGAATCTTTTTAGAAGATATTAATCGAATATATGGGCAAACTTGTTGAAAGGTAAGGGCGCAAAGCCATGGGCCTAATGCTTAAGACACAACGGTAGCTAGCTGCAAATTATTGCCCTGTATTAAAAATATACTGGGTTTTTTATTGTTAAATAAACCGATTAAGTCACTCACAAAAAATAATTAGGTAATAATAGTTAATTTATATGATAAGGATTGTTAAAAATCTAAAAATAAATAAGAAATATGAAACACTACTTGAATTGGTGACATAGGAGTAAATGAATCTAATTCTCTGATTTCAATAAAATTATTATAAAAAATTAAGAATGGTTAGTGCGAAATATTTTTCTTTCTTAGATTTGATTTATTTGATATTTTGATAAGTAATGTAAAGAACAAGGTTGATATTATTGATGAATTAGAAAGATGCCGACTCTAAAACTGTCATAATATTTTGTAAAGTTATTTTTTAATCATTTAAAGGGGAAATAATATTCATTTAATCTGTACAACCCGTGAATCTCAATTTTAGATCAAGTTTTAGATATAAGAGATGAATTATGGTTTGCAAAAGGTGATAAAGATAGTGAATTCAAGTTATATTCGCTGGATAGGTTTAAAGAAAAATATGTTAAGAAGGTAAGAAATTTTATTAAGAAGACGGTTATACTTTACTCTAGTATTTAAAGCTGGTATTAATATTGTAACTACTCAGAGAACTAAAAAAACAAGTGTTGTCAATTCTTATACAAACAGTTATGTTTAGAAGTTTCTGCAGCAAATATATTATCTAAAGTAAACTTTCTAAATATAAAAGGATGGGTTTATATAGTCATAGTATAAGAAAAGAAAATATATAAATCCTATTAAATTGGAGATGGATTTGACTATTGAAGCTTCCTTTCTAGGATTATCATATTCCTAAGTAACTACAATATTGTATCTATAAGTTGCCTTAAACCAAATATAAAGCTTTAAGA
The DNA here is from genome assembly GCA_034659335.1 of Bacillota bacterium. Classification (GTDB taxonomy): domain Bacteria; phylum Bacillota; class Clostridia; order Peptostreptococcales; family Acidaminobacteraceae; genus HSG29. Next base: position 6,675 of record JAYEHA010000456.1, on the reverse strand, counting down.
TGTGTAAACAATTTATTCAGTATCTTTAGACTATGGATAAACTAACTTTTTAGTATTAGTCATTTATTAATTATGGATTTTTTAATATGCGTATACTAAATCAGAAGAAAAGGATGTGTACTATGGATAAAATAATAAATATATTAATTGTCGACGATGATGAGATGGTGGGCAAAGCCATGATTAGAATTTTGAAGCAGATTGATGTGAATGCTCAATTTACAGTGTCACCCTCTGAAGCAGCTCAGATTATTAAAAACGAAGATGTTGATTTACTTATAACAGATTATATGATGCCTGAGATCAATGGTTTGGACTTGTTGACTTTATTGAAACAGAAACATACAGAATCTCTAGGGATGCTTATTACAGGATTTAATGATTTTTCAGTGGCTGTGAGCGCTATTAATCAAGGTAAGATAGTTCATTTTTTTACAAAGCCTTTTGATAATGAGGAACTGAAAAAAAGTATTTTGTCAGCTATTGAAACTCTACAGGAAAGGTATCGGTTAAAAGCGCTAAAATCATGGCGTATCAACTTTGATGGCGATAGTCATCAGAATGATGTGATGGCAAGTATACAACGAAATGTAGTGGAAGGTCTTACACATTTACTAGAGGCAAAAGATAATGAACTTTATAGCCATTCCTACCGGGTTGCTAATTTAGCACGTCGCTTTGGGATGTATTTAAAATTTGATCAAGAAGATGTTACTCATTTAGAAGTTGGAGGGTTACTGCACGATATTGGAAAACTGGCCATTAAAGATCAAATCTTAGATAAACCTGCAAAGCTTGATTATAACGAGTTTGTCAATATGAAAAGACATCCAGTTGTTGGCGCAGAGTTACTAGAAAAGTTAGGTGTACATGAACGAGTGGTAAACTGTGTGCGTCACCATCACGAGTATGTGAATGGCAAAGGTTATCCAGATGGTCTAAATGGGAACGACATTCAAATAGATTCTAAAATTATATCTATTATTGATGCTTACGATGCCTTAAGGAGCTCAAGGCCTTATAAAGAAGGGTATGATTTTGAAACAACTCAGGTAAAGATGAATCAGATGGTGGATGTGATTTATGATAAGTTCCTACTTGATCAGTTTTTTAAAATGTTGTCCCAAGAAACTTTCAATAAAGGAGTTGAATATGACAGCTGTATTGTTTGTTGAGGATGAACCGATGATTTTAAAAAAGTATTAAACGGAGTTTGAGGGATAAACCTTATCAAAAATTTTAAGTTTATAGTGGAGATGAAGCTTCAGAAGTATTAGAGGTACATGTCATTAATATGCTTGTCACAGATATGCTTATGTCTGAGATGAATGAATTAGACTTATTGAAAGCTGCGAAGATTTCATATCCTAACATAGCAGGAATTGTTATTTTTGGTAATACCTAAGTTAATCAAATGGGTGTGACGATTAATCAAAGAGATAGCTTTAAATTTTTATTAAAGCCCTGTGACGTAGAGAGTGAGCTAATCCATGTAATTAGGAAGGCAATTGTGTATGCTGAATTTTAACTTGTAAGCAGAATGATAGTGAATGTTTGTTTATGCGCAATAGGTTGTATCAGAATATACTGAAGTGTTTCGAAAATAAAAGAAGCTACTTTTACAAAATATAGAGATATTAATAGCTATTTATGAATTGCAATTTTTGAAATAGAAGCATTACTTGAAGATTACAAAAAATTCTTTAATAAAGGTACAATAGAAGGACTTAAACACACTTTTGACTAGCAGAGTATTGATTAACTTGACTAGATTTTAAACTGATCTACTCTAAGTATACCAATGGAGAGCCTAGAATTATGGTACAGTAGATGTAGATTTACTTCACCTGTTTTACAAATAAATCAGTAGGTCTGAGCTTAAGTGTTTTATTTGATATTATTGACAATGAACACCTAGAGTATATATAAGTGAAATCTAAATTTGGATAAGGTAGTCAATTTATAATTTCACTATCAGTTATAAAACAAGAGGAGTGGAAATGACAAAGCGAATAGCATTTGTTGATGATGAAAAGCAGATTTTGCGTGCACTTAAACGTAGTTTTATTCTATCGGATTATGACTGTATCTTTTTTGATCGCGGGTCTCTACTGCTAGAATATTTAGAAGAGAATCCAATCGATATTTTAATCACGGATATACGCATGCCTGAAATGGATGGTATAACCTTACTTAAAACTGTAAAGCAAAAACAACCGAAAGTCATTAGGATGGTTTTAAGTGGTTATACAGATAGTCGGCAAATTCTTGCTGTGTTAGATTCGGGTTTAGCGCGTCAGTATGTTTATAAACCTTGGGATAATGAAGAGTTGCTAGCACAAATTGATAGATTGCTTAAATTGGTAGACAGAATGAAGCAGCCTCATTTGATGGAAGCCATTAATGGGCTAGGGGCATTACCAACTATACCAGAAATCTATCAAAAAGTGACGGCATTAATTGAATCAGAGGCATCTGCTCAGGAAGTTGCAAAAGTTGTTGAGTCAGATCCATCTATTTCTAGCCACCTTCTAAGGATTGTCAATACTGCTTACTATGGACTGCATACTGGTTCAGTACAAAAGGCCATTGTGATGATGGGGATGAGCAATGTTAGACAGATTATCTTGACAAATGCTGTTTTTAAGAAGGCTGATAAAATTCCTAATGGTAAGGTTTTATGGCAGCACGCAGCCGTAGTTAATCAAGGTGTAGCCTTTTTGTATCAACAAATTCATGGCAAACACTTACCATCATATAACGAGACAGCAGGCTTAATGCACACATTGGGTATGATTTTTATGGCAACGCTGCGTACTAAGAAATATAGTAAGCTAATGGAAAGACTTGATATGGATATAACTCTTGGTAATCATCATACGTTACTTAGCTTAGAAAGCGAGATTTTTGGTGCTGATCATACTGAGATTAGTTCTTTTTTGTTAAACTGGTGGGAGTTTCCATTTGATATTGTTGAAGTGGCTTATCACTATAGGAATCCTCAAGAAGAGATGATTGTCAATCGAGAGCTAGTGGCAATGGTTCATTTTATAAGTCATATGGTATTTGATTTGCTTGAGATGGGGCAATTTCAATTTTCATTGGATGAAGGATTTTGCCAGCGAAATGGTAACTTGTTAGCTTATAAAAACACATTATCAACTTATTTGCAGCCGATTTTAATCGAGAAAGGGGAATAGTATGAATCAATTAAAAGAGCGCTTTGAGCGCAGATTAGCATTCGAACAAATTGTATCTAGGATGGCAAGAAATTTTGTAAAGTTAGAAAATGCTGATAAAGGTATCGTGATTGCGCTACAAGAAATCGGGGAATTTAGCGATGCAAGTAGAGCGTATATTTTTGAGTTTAGATCTGATGGTATTTTAATGGATAACACTTTTGAGTGGTGTCAGGATGGCGTTACTGCGGAAATTGAAAATTTGAAGGGCTTGGAAATAAACATGTTTCCTTGGTGGATGGAAAAAATTAAAGATGGGGATATTTTAAACATACACGATGTCGCGAAACTGGGGCCCGAAGCTCAAGCAGAGCGAGAGATTTTGGAAATGCAAAGTATAAAATCTGTTCTTGTAATGCCCTTAATGATAAGAGGAAAATTGAATGGTTTTGTGGGTTTTGACAATGTGAAAACTTTGGGCATCTGGCAAGAAAATGATATGAATGTGCTTTCCATTGCTGCAGAGCTTTTTAGCAATGTATTTGATCGCTTAGCAGCCGATAAGGATCTATTAAATGCAAAAAATGAACTAGAAGCATCTTTGAGTTCACTCCAGGATTTACAGGCTCAGATGGTTCAGCAGGAGCAAATGGTAGCAGTTGGACAGTTAGCAGCCGGAGTTGCTCACGAAATCAATAATCCTTTAGGTTATGTAATATCCAATCAGAAGACATTACAACACTATACTTCGAAAATGAAACAGTATGCCAATTATGCTTTTTCAAACGATAAAAAACCTCCTTTAACTTCAAAGGATCAAGATGAAATGCGATATATTGAAGAAGATTTAGAGGAGTTATTTTCAGATATTGACGAGGGTTTATTGCGAGTTAAAAAAATCGTGAAGAGCTTGCGTTTATTCTCACGTATCGATAGCATTGCAGAGTTTGAACCTTTCGACATTCGTGAAGGTATTGAGAGTACATTGGTGATTCTTAAAAGTCGATTGAGAGAATCAGTAAAATTAGAATTGGATATTCAGCAAAACTTGCCGACAATTCAAGTTAATGGCAGCAAAATCAATCAGGTGTTGCTTAATTTGATTGTCAATGCATTAGATGCCATTATGGAAAAGCATCCGACTACTGGTGGAGTGCTTAAAATTAAAGCAAATACCTATCACGAGAACATTGACGGTGATGAAAAGAATTTTATTAAAGTTGACATTATTGATAATGGTATAGGCATGTCAGATGATGTACTTAAGAAAATGTTCGTTCCTTTCTTTACTACAAAAGATGTTGGAAAGGGTACTGGTCTAGGTATGAAAATTGTTTACGACATTGTGAAAACTCTACACAAAGGAGATATTCGGGTAGAAAGTGTTGTAGGTGAAGGTACAACAATTTCCATATTGCTATTAATTGATTAATGCCATGTAGAATGATAAACCTAAATTTGATCTCCTATTATAGCAATGAGTTGGGATAGTGATTCTTTATATTGGATAGATTCTCTTTCAACTGATTTTTAACTTTATAAAATAAAGAATTTTTATATTCTAAGATAAGCCTTATTTTTTACCTGTTTTGTAGTTATATTTTATAAAGGATCTTTCTTATATTGTTTGGGTAATCCACTTTATAGTGTTTACAATTTTTCATTTAACAAATACAAAATTATAATTAAAAAAATTTAAATTTTCTGTTAATAGTTCAACTTAATATGGTACTATTGTTATAATAATAGGAGGTATGATATGAGTTATAAAGTTGTGTATTTTTCAAGAACAGGTGGATGTAAAAAAATAGCAAAAGATATTGGAAAAAATCTAAACTTGCCAGTAATTGAAGTTAAAGATGATAAGAATTGGTCTGGTATTTTTGGATGGTTTAAAGCAGGTTATTTTTCAACAAGGGAAAAATTAGTGAATATAAAGGTTAGCGAACCTTTAAAAATGGAGGATAATTTAATTGTTGTGACACCGCTTTGGGCAGGAAAGATTACTCCGGCTATTAGAACTGTCTTAAAAAAATTTGAATTAGACAGAATTGATTTAGTTGTCAGCTCAAAGGGGAGTCGATTAAAAGAACGAAGAGCATATAATGCAGTATATGATGTTATTGAGAATAAGAATAATAAAGAAGAAGTTATTGAACAATTAATAAGAGAGATTAAAACTCGATAATTTATAAATAGAATTTCAGTTATATTTATTAAAATGTGGACATTGGAGAAGCTAATGTTGTAGGTCATAAAATTAGAAAACTAGATAGACTCTAGTTGTTAACTGACTTGCTTTTTTATTAATTAAAAATTAAATATATAGCGATTATATGAGGATATATCAATATGAAATTTATATTTCGCATTGATATATTCTTTTTTTTATAAAAAAAAATACTAAAAAGAAGCCTTTCCTATAATATGATCTATTACCTGATCGTTCGACTCTTCCTGAAGGTTAATTATGATTTGTAATATGGACAACTGTATTATTAATATATCTCCACCAAAAGCTAGATTGGTTGTAAAATTTTTCGGGTTTTTATATTTTTAGATAAAAGATAAGCTGTCAGTTGTTTTGCTTTTTTATGAAAATTTATAATTTAATATTAAAGTGAAATCTGATGTTTATTTTCATTGAAATTTAAAGAGATGAATTAATAATAATTAATGAAATAAATGTAATAATAACTGCAATTAAGTCCTTTTCTTTTAATCTTTCTTCAAAAAACAAGGTGCTCACAATAATAATAATGGACATACTTATTGATGAAAATAATGCAAATGCAATAGAAGTTTTTAAATACATTAAACTTTCTATTAAGAAAAAAGATGAAGATAGATTAAATATTCCTATTAATGAGCCACCAATTAGTTCCTTTTTATTTATTTTTATTTTTCTTTTTAAAACTAATAAAATATTTAATAATAATGCAGATATAAATACAAAAAATAAAAACAAAGACTTATTATGTATTAAAAAATATTTCTGAAAAATTTTATTCGCAAATTCTGCCATTCCACCTATGAAAAATAATGAAATCAGAATAATTTTAAGATGTATTAATTTTTCTTTTTTGAAATTCAGATTTACAATTATGATTGAGCCAATAGAAGCTAATATTGCAAAAGATTGAATTGTAGTTGGGTATTCTTTCCAAAGAACTATTGAAATAATCATTGGAATTAAAATGCCTAATTTGACAAACATAGATGTAATACTTGCACCATGCTTTTTTATTGCCATTTGATATAAAATAAATGATAAGAAAAATAATACCCCGGTTAGGATTCCCAAAACAGAAATTTTAAAAAATTCTGAAAGAGAGCTTTTCATTATAATAATATTGTAATCTTTTAAAAGTAAATAAATACTAATAATAAATGCCATAAAATAATTTGCCATTGCTACTGAATATTTATTTAAATTATAATTACTAGAAATTTTAAAACCTATTGCAATTGAACTTGAGCTTAATATTGCTAAAAT
>JAYEHA010000455.1:0-7850 GCA_034659335.1 Bacillota bacterium | reverse complement strand
AGGATTAGTTTTTAGAGAAAATGAAAAGATAATTGTAAATGATAGTAGAGAGCTTATAAAAAATTTAGATGAAATTCCTTTTCCATACGAAAAAGATTTAAAAGGATTAGATAATAGAATTATTTATTATGAGAGTACTAGAGGATGTCCTTTTAATTGTAGTTACTGTTTATCTTCGACAATAAAAGGTGTAAGATATTTTTCTATTGAACGCGTTAAACAAGATTTAAAATTTTTTTTAGAAAAAGGAGTGAAGCAAGTTAAATTTGTTGATAGGACTTTTAATATTAAAAAAGCTCATTATTTTGAAATAATTAAGTTTTTGAATGAAAATGATAATGGAATTACAAATTTTCACTTTGAAATTACAGCATCATTATTGGATGATGAAGTAATAGATTATATTAGTAAAGTAAGAGATGGACTTTTTCAATTAGAAATTGGAGTGCAAACAACTAATAGTGAAACTTTGATTGATATTAATAGAGGTATGCAGTTTAAGATGATTCAGCCAATGCTTATAAAAGCTGTAAAACTTAGAAATATTCATGTTCATTTAGATTTAATTGCAGGGCTTCCATATGAAGGATACGATAGATTTTTAGAAAGTTTTAATGATGTTTATGAATTAAATCCTAATAAATTACAATTAGGTTTTTTAAAAATACTTAAGGGTTCAAATATGGAAAAAGATTCTGATAAATATGGAATTGTTTATAATGAAGAACCACCATATGAAATCTTTTATAATAAATATATAAGCTATGATGAAATGATAAAAATTAAGGGAATTGAAAAACTATTAGATTTATATTATAATTCTCATTATTTTGAAAATAGTTTAAGATATATTATTAAGAAGCATTTTCAAAAAAGCTCAAAATTTTATAAAGCTTTTTATAAATATTGGGATGAATTAGATTATTTTAATTTTAAATATTCTAAGGTTAAGCAATACGGAATTTTAATGGATTTTTATAATACAATACAAAAGAATGATCAGATTTTTCTTGAAATAATTAAATATGATTTTATTCTTAATAAGAATAAAAAAATAGATGAATTATTTATTAGGATTAGACCTAATGATTTTAGAAATCAATGTCATAGTTTTTTACAAAATGAAGAAAATATTAATCAATTTCTTATGGATTTTAAAAATAAGAGTGCCAAAAGTATAATAAAGAAGGTTCATTTTGAAATTTTTAAATTCGATGTTTTAGAATATATTAAAACAGATTTTGAAAATATAAATGATAATGAAGTAATCTTGATGTTTGATTATTCAAAAGAATTATTATTAGAAAGATCGAAATGCGTAAAGGTAAGTTTTAGAAAGGAAAATTTGAATGGAGATATTTAACGATTTAATATATACAAATAAAAAAGTATTAAGTAAGACATTTAAAACTATATTTCAATCACAAGAGTTATTTGTTATAGGTATTCCATATTTATTGATACCTATGATTGTTTTTCAAATGGCGGGAGCTTTTAGTATTTTAGCTGGTATGATAATATTTGCCACTATTAGTGCGGTAATATCTGATTATTTATTTGTTGTTGAGAATATTTTAATTTATGAAAGGTTTAGCTGGGAGGCATTTAAAGTAGGCTATAAGGTATATTTTAAAAATATTTTTGGTACATTATTCATTTTTTATTTAGTTAATTATGGAATAAGTTTATTTATTAGTCCAGTTCTTAGAATAATACCATTTGGTAGTTTATTTTTAGTTTTACTTAAATTAAGTATAATTATATTAATTAATCCGCTACCAGAAGTTTTTTATCAAAAAAAATATGATGAATTAGACTCATTATCTTATTCGTTTGAATTTGTTAAAAAAAATATAATAAGCTGGTTTGTTCCAAATACAGTACTAGTATTAGTAACTTATTTTGCGTATAAATTAATATATTCTTTAATTGGATTTATAATTTTTTCATTAAATAATAGTATTGGTTTGGCTATTAGTATTATTATTATAAGTGTATTTTTGCAAGTCCTAGTTGGATTTGCTTTAATCTATAGAGGGTATCTTTTTAAAATATTAGATACTTCGACAAGGAAAAAACGTTTGTTTAAAAGACATATGTAGGAGTGATTAGATGAGAATATTTATTCATAATAATAGTAAATCTGAGAGTTTAAAAGTTAAAAATGAATTAATTAATTTTATTAACAAATCGGAATTACAAATTGTAAAAACAAATCCTGAACTTATAATTGTAATTGGCGGAGATGGTACAATGCTAAGTGCTATTAGAAAATTCAGATATAAAAAAATCCCTTTTATTGGGATAAATACAGGAACTTTAGGGTTTTTGCCAAGTGTATTACCAAAAGATATTGGTAAATTTATTGATATTATTAAAAATAAAAAGTATTCTAAAGTACATTATCCACTTTTAGAATTAACAAGTGAAACAGTTAATGGAGAAAAAATAAGTCATTATGCATTTAATGAAATATTGATTAAACATTTGCAACCAAAATTAATGGAAGCAAAAATTTCTTTTAATAATAAACCGTTTAATTATTTTACTGGTGATGGTTTTATAATATCTACTGCAATTGGTGCTACTGGGTATGCAATATGGGCAGGTGGTGTTGCGACACATTCTTCTTTAGAATTATATCAAATTACTCCAATACATCCTAATGATAATAGTGTAAATAGGCCTTTGAAAACTTCAATGGTTGTACCTATAGATACTAAACTTAGTATAGATGTTATTAAAGCAAAAAAAAGGAAAGTAATAGTAGCATGTGATGGTTATAATGTAACAGATGATTATATTTCAAAAATAAGTATTAGAAAATCAAAGGATCATATGATTACAATTTTAAAAACAGATGATTATGATTATTTTGATTTGTATAAAAATAAAATTATTGATAAAAAAATAATAAATTCATTGTAGGAGGGAATAGAATGTTTGAACGTATTTCTAAATATTTATCAGAAAAAACAAAAGATGTAGTATTTACTGAACTGAAAGAGGGAAAAGAAATTGTAATAAATAATTATAAAATTGACAATTCATTTTCAATACCTATGATGACTAAAGATATAATAAAGAAAGTTAAAGGTGAAGAAGATTTTGATATTAATATAGATTCAATTGTAAATGGAATGATAAAAGTTATTGGCATTGATCTAGATTTTAAACATACAAATGAATATATTACATTTTTATTAAATTTCGATAGTGAAATAGGTAAAAAGATTTTAAAAAACGGGTTATATTATGCTTCAAAAGAGCTATATATTGAAGCACTTATTCATATGCGTGCTGCATATAAATTTCTTAATGATGATATCAATGTGATTTATAATTATGCTAAATTATGTGATCAATTAGCAGAAAAAGAGAAAGACAATGTTGATAAATCCAATAATTTTTTATTAGAAGCAAAAGAAGTGTTTAACTATATTGTTGAAAAATATCCTGAATTTCCAGATTCATATTATTTTTTAGGGTTTTATTATGCTATGGATAATAAGTATAATAAAGCTAGGGAGTATTTTAAAATTGCATTAAATAATGGAATAGATGATGATAAAAAAGGTAAGATTGTTGAATTGATAAAAGATTTTGAAGATAAATCTCAATTTGAAATTGGTAGTGAATTAGTTATGAATGAAAGATTTCAAGAAGGGCTTGAAAAACTTTTACCCCTTGAAGAGTTTCATAATGATTGGTGGAATTTACTTTTCTTCATTGGATTAGCGTATAGACATTTAAGTGAATATAATAAAGCAATAGATTATTTTACTAGAACATTAAAATATAATAGCGGACATTCAGAGACTTTAAATGAATTAGGAATTTCGTGTTTATCAATCGGAAATACTAAGGGTGCTAAAAAAGCATATTCAGAGGCAATTAAGATGAATCCTAATAATCATGAGTTGCTTTGCAATATGGGTATAGTTCATCTTAATGAACAAAATTTTGATGAAGCTGAAAGATATTTCGGTTTAGCAAAAAAAATAAAAGGTGATGATGAAATTGTAAATGCGTGGATTGAAAAATTAAATGAGAGTAAAAAATAGTATAAATAAGTTGAATCTTACTAGTATTGTGTTACAATAATATTAGAAGATTCAATTTTTTTTGTAACACTTCAAAAAATATTTTAATAAATCAAAGGAGGAAATAATGGTTAAAAATTTTAAAGAATTATTTACTAAAGCAGAAAATCAAAAACGAATGGTTTTGGCTGTTGCTGCTGCAAATGATGAAAATGTTTTGAAGGCGGTTTGTAGTGCAAGTGAACGTGGGTTAATTACTCCAATACTTATTGGTGATGAGGAAAAGATTAAAGATGTTGCTAAGTCTGTTGATGTAAATATTGATAGTTATGAGATAATTAATAAATTGGTGTTAGAAGATATAGCTGAAACTACTGTTAAACTTGTTAATGAAGGTAAAGCTGATTTTTTAATGAAAGGTTTGATTGATACTGCAGTATTATTAAGAGCTGTTCTTAATAAAGAATATGGATTAAGAACTGATAGTCAGTTGAGTCATGTAATGGTGTATGATGTAAAAAATTATCATAAATTATTGTATTTAACTGATGGAGGAATGAATATAACTCCTACGTTTGAAGAAAAAGTGAAAATTACAAAAAATGCAATTGATGTTGTAAAAGCAATGGGGAATGAGATAGTTAAAATTGCTGGAATTGCTGCTAAGGAAAAAGTTAATGAAAAAATGATTGCTACTGTTGAAGCAAGAAAATTACAACAAATGTCAAAAAATGGTGATTTCGGTGAAAATGTAATTTTTGAGGGTCCATTAGCATTAGATTTAGCAGTTTCTCTAGAGGCTGCTGAAGTTAAAGGGTTTAAATCAGATATTGCAGGTGATACTGATGTATTATTGGTGCCTACAATAGAGGTTGGTAACGGCATTGGGAAAACGTTAACATATTTAGCTAATGCATCATCTGCAGGTATTATTATGGGTGCAAAAGTACCGGTAGTATTAGTTTCAAGAGCAGATTCTTTTGATGCAAAATTAAATTCAATTGCACTTGGAAGTGTAATTGCAGCAAATAATTAAGGAGGAAATAATGAAAAGTTTAATGACTGGAAATGAAGCGGTTGCTAGGGGAATTTTTGAAGCAGGAGTAACATATGCTTCGGCATTTGCTGGAACACCAAGTACTGAAATATTAGAAAATGTAGTTTTATATAAAGATGATATTACTGCTGAATGGGCTGCAAATGAAAAAGTTGCTTTAGAAAATGCAATTGGAGCATCTATTGCTGGAGCAAGAAGTATAGCTGCTATGAAACATGTAGGGGTAAATGTTGCTGCTGATCCATTATTTACTTATGCTTATACTGGAGTTTCTGGAGGGTTGGTTCTTGTTTCTGCTGATGATCCTGGTTCTCATAGTTCTCAAAATGAACAAGATAATAGATATTATGCTAAATTTGCTAAAATAGCTTGTATTGAACCAAGTGATTCGCAAGAAGCTAAAGATTTTATGGTTGAAGCTTATAAAATAAGTGAGGAATTTAATTTACCAATATTATTTAGAATGACTACTAGAACTTGCCATTCGAAATCCTTAGTTGAGTTTAATGAAAGAGAAGAAGTTAAAATAAAAGAATATAAAAAAGATACTTCTAAATTTGTTGCAGCGCCAGCAAATGCAAGAATTATGCACCCTAAAGTAGAATTAAGAGCGAAAGAATTAGAAAAATTTAGTAATGAAACTGAATTAAATAGATTTGAATGGAATGATAAAAAAATTGGAATTATCACTTCTGGTGTAGCTTATCAATATTCAAAAGAGGTATTTGGCGATGATGTTTCTTATTTAAAATTAGGATTTACCTATCCTTTACCAATGGATAAAATCAGAGAATTTGCTAATGAGGTTGAAACTCTTTATGTTATTGAAGAATTAGAACCATTTATTGAAGAACATTTACAAATTGCTGGCATAAAATGTATTGGAAAAGAGCTTATACCAAGAGTTGGAGAGCTTAATCCAGATATTATTGCTAAGGCAATATTAGGTGAAGAAAGAGAAACAGTTGCAATTAGCGAAGATAAAAAAGTTCCAAGACCACCTACTTTATGTGCTGGTTGTCCTCATAGAGGGTTATTTTTTGAATTAGCTAAGAGGAAAAATGTTATGGTAACAGGAGATATTGGTTGTTATACATTAGGTTTTACGGAGCCTTTAAATACAATTGATACAGTAATTTGTATGGGTGCAAGTATATCGATGGGTCATGGTGCATATAAGGCATTTGAAAGAAATAATATTGATAAGAAGGTAGTTACTGTTATTGGTGATTCAACATTTTTCCATACTGGAATTAATTCGTTAATAACTACATCATTTAATAAAAGTAATACTGTAAATATTATATTAGATAATAGAACTACTGGTATGACTGGACATCAAGAAAATCCTGGGACTGGATATACATTGCAAGGGGATGTAACTGAAGCAATAGATATTCCTAATTTAGTAAAAGCTCTTGGTATTCCACATGTTGTTACAGTTAATCCTTTAGAATTAGATGAAGTTAATAAAGCATTAAATGTTGCTTTTGAATTTGATGGGCCTTCTGTTATTATTACAAGATGGCCATGTGCTTTAAAGAGATTTACAGATTTAGATAAAGAAGAATTTGACTTACAAAGAAAATTATATAAAGTTGATCCTGATGAATGTAAAGGTTGTAAACTATGTATTAAAACAGGTTGTCCAGCGTTAGAGTTTGATATTAAGAGTAATAAGGCTGTAATTGACGAGAATATGTGTGTTGGTTGTAGTGTCTGTGCACAAGCATGTCCATTTGATGCTATACAAAAGGTGGGTGAATAAGATGAAAAAAGTTAAAAATGTATTATTGTCTGGAGTTGGTGGACAGGGAATTATTTTAGCAAGTAAAGTTTTATCTGTTGGACTAATTGAAGCCGGCTTTGATGTGAAAATGTCAGAAGTTCATGGTATGGCGCAACGTGGCGGATCTGTAACTACTCAAGTGCGATTTGGTGAAAAAGTATATTCTCCGATTATTGGATTGGGACAAGCTGATATACTTGTTGGATTTGAGAAAATGGAAGCTGGTAAATGGTTGGAATTTTTAAATCCAGCTGGTAAAATAGTAATTAATGATTTTAAGATTCCTTCTGCTCCAATTTTAACTGGAGATGTTCAATATCCAGAAGGGATTATTAAAGAAATAAAATCAAAGATAAAAGATGTTACAGTAGTCGATGGCCCAGATTTAGCAAAAAAAGTTGGTAATGTAAAAACTATGAATATAGCAATAATGGGTTCATTAATTAAAGCTTTGGAACTTGATAAGGTTATTAATTGGGAAGAAGTAATTGCTAAAGTTGTAAAAGAAAAATTTGTTGATGTAAATATTAAAGCATTTAATCTTGGAATGGCTCAAGTTAAGTAATGCGTTGAAGAGTAAACTAAAAAACTCCATTAATTTGGAGTTTTTTAGTTTAATAAATTTAAAAAAGTATTTGACTTAAGAATTATAAAATGCTATTATCAAATAGCTGTTATAAAAGTAGTTAAAAAAACAAGAAAAAAAAAGCAAAAAAAGAATTGACAATGAGTTTTAAAAAAGGTAATATAATAAATGTCGCTAAAACATAAAGCAGTTAAAACAGATTTTTAAATAATTTAAAAAATCTTGACAGTTGAGAGTTTTATTGATAAAATATTCAATGTCGCAAGTGAATGGGAAATAAGAAAAATCAAGAAAAAAATTAAGAAAAAATAAAAAAACACTTGACGGCGAGAACAATTATTGTTAAGATAAGATAGTTGTTTTAAAAAGAAAAAA
>JAYEHA010000454.1:0-7938 GCA_034659335.1 Bacillota bacterium | reverse complement strand
GTGCCAGCTGTAGTGGCTTTAGAATGTATTTTATCAAAGGTTCATGATGGTGATGAGATTATTATAGATGGTTTTAATGGGCATGTAATTGTTAATCCAACAGAAGAAATAAAATTGGAGTATTTAGAAAAGCAGAAAAGAGAGAATGATAGAAAAGAAAAATTAAAGGAATATATAATTAAAAAGACAATAACGACAGATGGACATAGAATAGAACTCTCGTCAAATATTGCTACTTTAAGGGATATTCCAGGAGTTATAAATAGTGGAAGTGAAGGGATTGGCCTTTTTAGAACAGAATTTATTTATATGAATAGAGAAAAGTTACCTACTGAAGATGAACAATTTATTATTTATAGAAGAGTTGCTCTTTCAATGTGTAAAAAAGCTGTAATAATTAGAACGTTAGATATTGGTGGAGATAAAAATTTAGAGTATTTAAGATTTCCAGAAGAAGATAATCCTTTTTTAGGATATAGGGCAATAAGAATGAGTTTAGATAAAATTGATATTTTTAAAACTCAACTAAGAGCTATTTTAAGAGCTAGTATTTTTGGAGAATTAAAAATAATGTTTCCATTAATATCGCATTATCATGAATTAATTAAAGCTAAAGATATTTTAGCAGAAGTAAAAAAAGAACTTGATACAAAGAATATTAAGTATAATAAAGATATTGAAGTTGGAATGATGGTTGAAGTGCCGGCAGCTGTTCTTATTGCAGATTTTTTAGCTAAGGAAGTTGATTTCTTTTCAATTGGAACAAATGATTTAATACAATATACGGTTGCAGTTGACAGAACAAATGAACATTTAGATTATTTATATACTCCATATCATCCAGCTGTACTTAAATTAATTAAGATGACAATAGATAGTGCTCATAGAAATGGAATTTGGGTAGGTCTTTGTGGTGAAATTGCAGGGAATGAATCTATTATACCTTTATTAGTAAGTATGGGGCTTGATGAATTTAGCATGAATTCAAATGAGGTTTTAAGATCGAGATATGTAATAAATCATATTAGTAAAAAAGAGTACTCTAAACATATAGACGAGATTTTATCATTAAGAAGTTGTGTAGAAGTTAAGAAAAAATTATTAGAATTAAATGATAAATATAAATGTTTTTATAAGATATTTGAATAAGACATTTTAATAAGATATAAGTACAAAGTCGCATTTTAATAATGCGACTTTGTTGTTTCTATTTATTTAAAATTTTATTTATTATTACTCCAACTATTGCTGCAAAACTTAGGCCATTAATTACAATGTTTTTACCGATTGGTATTCCTAAAGTAATATTAAATTTTGCTTCAATATATTTTCCTCCAAATCCTAATATTAAGATTGAAAGCATTACAATGATGTTTTTAAAATTCATTTTTACGTTATTATTTTTTATTGTTTTAACTCCAATAAGAGCTATCATTGAAAATAACATTAAACTTATTCCGCCCATAACAGGAACTGGAATAGTTTTAAGTGATGAACCAACTTTTGAGATTAAAGCTAGCATAATAGCGAATAATGCTGCTATTCTTAAAATAGCTGGGTTATAATTTTTAGTTATTGCTAAAACACCGGTATTTTCTCCATAAGTAGTGTTTGCTGGTCCGCCAATAAAGCCGGCAAATATTGTTGCCAATCCATCTCCTAAAAGTGTTTTATTTAATCCTGGATCTTTAATAAAATTTTTACCTACTACAGCTCCATTAGTAGTAATATCTCCTATATGTTCCATAAATACTGCTAGTACCACTGGTGCGATTATAAGTATAGCTTGGAGTGAAAATTTGGGTAATGTGAAGTTTGGAACTTCAAACCAACTAGCTTGAGTAACTATTGAAACATCTACAAGGCCCATAATTACAGCAGCTAAATAGCCAACAATAACACCTATAAGAATTGTTAATTGTTTTGTATAACCTTTGGCAAAAAAATTTACAATGAGTGCTGTTGCTAAGGTAATTCCAGCTAAGAAGAAATTTACTGAAGCCATACCATATGCTACTGGTATGAGATTTAAACCAATAACTATAATCATTGGTCCTATTACTTGCGGTGGTAAAAAATTGTTTATTTTATGAATCCCTATTTTTTTTATTATAAATGATAATAATACATAAATTAAGCCAGCAATTACTATTCCGCCTTGAGCATATGCTAAATCGCCATTATACATTTCTTTTACAGCAATTATTAATGGAATAAAAGCAAAAGATGATCCTAGAAATACAGGTACTTTTTTATCTGTTACTTGGTGAAATATCAATGTTCCCATACCGGCTGAGAATAGAGCAACCGATGGATCAAATCCTGTTAATATAGGAACTAAGACTGTTGCACCAAACATTGCAATTAAATGTTGAAGTCCTAAAATTACATTTTTAATATCACCTAAGTGGTAAATGACTCCTTCTTTGTTAAGTGTTTTTACGTTACTAGACATATTTTCCTCCTTTTTAGCCTCACAGGACTAATTTAAAGTTATACAAAAAAAGTCTCTAATGCATATAAATATACATAAGAAACTATTCGTCTATTATTTCTTATGAATATCTCGTATTCATTTAAAGAATTTTATTAATTTTTATTATTCTAACATAAAAAATTATTTAATGCAAGGTGAATAATCAAGATTTAACTCCAAAAATATTACTGTTCACATCCTTAATTTGGAAAAAATAAAAAGTTTTGAAAAAACTGATTTAGAACTTTTTTGTGCTAAAGCTTTAGATAATAAAGTAGAAAGATATGAATCGGGTGAAGAATATCAACCTGAAAATGAATATATAATTAAATCTGATGTTATTTTAGAATTGTCTAGCAAAGAGTTTATTTTAATATCTAGCAAATTCATTTTACAAATAAGTTTCAGCGATTAATTATGTTAAAACCTATTTGTAGTATTTTTTTATTTAAGGCTGTGAACCAATGTCATTAAGTTAAGTTTAATAATTATATTTCCAAAGAGGGGTCTAACCATTTTTTTTGCAAAAAATTCAAAATAACACTTGACATAGGAGTGGAAGTGCGTGGCCTATTTAGCTACTTCTTTAAATAAGAAGTAGCTAAATAGGTCCTTTAAATATAGGTATATCAACTTTATTTAAAGGAGGCACAAATTATGATGATTCATCAAAAAATCAAAGCCATATTTCATTTTGCTATCGAACATGTTGTTTCTAACATTTAACGGTACTCGGTTAATCCAGATAAGGATTTTCAACGCAAAAGAAAAATTTCACCAAAAGAACTTATTTCTTTTCTTGTTTCACAAGGTTCATCTTCTACAATAGTAGAAATGCTTGACTTTTGGAATATGAATACCAATATGCCAACTGCATCTGCTTTGAATCAACAGCGTTCAAAGTTAAAAGCAGATGCTCTGGAGGCTGTTTTTAATCAGTTTAATTCATCTATTAATACGTTGAATTCTGCAGAACGATGTGTTGCTGATGACCCTTATCGGTTTTTAGCTGCTGATGGCTCAACTTTTACTTTTTTTAGTAAACCTTCTCTTGCATCTGTCGATTACTATTGTTCACCTGGTCATTCAGCTAAAGGTGTCTACAGTATGCATTTGAATGCGTTCTTTGATTTGAAGACGCACATATATACAGATGCTCTAATTCAAGTTGTTCATAATAAAAATGAATTTAGCGCTTTCTGTGATATTGTAGATCGTCACGATATTCTAGAAGGAATAAAAAACATCTATATTGGCGACAGAGGTTATTGTTCTTATAACAACATGGCTCATGTTATCAATTATATTATTTGGTTCATTATATTTATTCATTGTATCTTTGGAGAATACTAATATTTCGATTTATAATATTTTAATCAGTGGTGCTATTTTAATTATTATTAATATAACAATGATAACAATTGATGAAAAGATATATAGTTCAATCATTATAAAAAAAGAGAAAGAAATACTTAAACAGCAGAACATTGCTTATGAAAATCAAGCGGAGATTATAAATCAATCTACAGAATCTATTAAATCACTTAGACATGATATGAAGAATCATTTAATTATTTTACGTGAAATTTATGTAAATGATAAAACTGATGAAGTCGAATCTTATATAGGAAAAGTACTTGAGCAAATGGACAGTGGAGTATCTTCTCAATCTAATAATTTTGTTATTGATAGTATTATTAACTTTAAACTAAGGCAACTCAAAAATAAGGACGCCCAAATAACATTAGATATTAATGTTCCACAAACTATGAATATTTTGCCATATGATTTAACAGTAATATTAGGGAATCTTTTAGACAATGCAATTACTGCAATGGAAAAAGCTGAGAATAAAATGTTGAATGTAAGTATTGGTTGTAATATGGGGAATCTTATTATTTTGATGGACAATTCATTTAATGGAAATGTGATTATAGAAAATGAAGAATTTAAAACTACAAAATCATTTAAAACTAATCATGGGATTGGATTTACAAGCATTAAAAAATCTTTAGAGAATTATGAGGGAGAAATTAGAACAGAATATACAGAAGATGTTTTTTCAGTAAGTGTTATAATTCCATATATTTATTAACAGCAGAAATTGAAAATAGTAAATGTTTTAGATTTCTGCTTTTTATATGTTGAGAATCTATCACTTATTCTCTTAATTTAATCATTTATTCCATACTCTCGCACCGATGAAATAAATGTGTATAATGAATTTATAGTTGCTTAAAATTTTTAGATTAGAAAGGAGGATATGCTTTGATAAAAAACATAAAAAACAGAAAATTAATTAATATTTTAGGGAATATTATTGCATCTTTTGCATTAATGGTAACAACATTAAATGTCAATACGGCATGTGTATATATTGCCCATCAACCAAAGTTACCTGTGTCTGCTAAGGAGCTACGAAAATTTTAATGTTTTTAAAACAGGTGGATAGATTTTCTGATGTATTGATCGATCAAGAGATAATTACTATAGAAAATAAAGATTTAATAGTTTATGGTCTTTCTACTGGTATTGAACTGATTTTGAATATACTGACAATAATTGCTTTAGGTTTTGTTTTGGATATGTTATTAGAAAGCATCTTATTTGTTATATCTTTTGCGTTTATTCGTGTGTATGCAGGGGGATATCATTTAAAAAAAGTTTTGAATTGTTATTTATTATCAAGCGGTATTGTTGCATTAGCATTATTGGCAGTTAAGTTCACACCAAAAGAGTATATGATTTTAATAAGTTTACTGCTTCTAGTTATATCAATACCTATTATTTTAAAATTTGCACCAATGGGTACACCAAATAAACCACTCGGTAATGATGAAAAAAAGTATTATCGAAAAAAGGTTTTAGATCATATGGGTATTGAATTAATTTTCATATTTGTTTTATTTTTACTTGGTATGCGAATTGCAATTTTATTAATAAGTCTAAGCATTTTCATTTCAAGTTTTTTAATTGTGATTTCTGTTTATGAGAAAATTTATATTCATGATTAGTATTATAGATTATAGATTGGAGACAAGTTAATGTATATAATATTAATTTAAAAAGTTTCTCATAAAAAATTATAATTAGCTAATTAAAATAACTTTGAAACAAATTCGACATGTAGTTCAAAGGCTATTGATGTATCTGAATTTACGAAATAGTTTTGCTTATTTTTCCAAATGAAATAACAACAAATAGCAACATATTAAAAGTTGAAGAGACCAATTATAGAGATGCTGTTGAAAAAACAATTGAAGAATTACAATTTGAGTCAAATGTAGAAAAAGCAAATATAGAAGAAAGATGGAATTAACTTCAAAAATAAGTGATTATGATCCTATTAACAATCCATATATTGGTTATAGTATGTTATCTCATTTCATTATAAATGGTATACTGTGCCAAACTAGTTATTAATTTAATTTTAGATATAGTTATTAACTATACTTATGTGTGATATTGCAAGTAGTATCTGTTTCTACAAGTTTTTTATAAATACCAAAGTATACATGTTTTTGAATTTTAAGATATTTATTAAACGATTCCTTTTTTTATGGATGAGATATTGGAGAAATATATTGTTTTTTCGGTTCAAATTCATTTTAAAAACCGATAAGAAATTTCGTGTTGTATTATATTGATTTGAATTTTAATGGATTTTAGGTTAAGCATTTTGTTTAAGAGTTGAAACATAGATAGAAAGTTGAATATTTAATTATTATTGGAGGTTGAAAATGAAAAAAATAATGTTTTTTTTAATAGTGTTTGTACTATTGATAGGGAATTCTTTTGCCACATTTGCATCTGAACATGATTCTAAGCTTGATTCAAATTTATTCAATGGTTTTAGCAATGACTATGGGTATGTAAATTTTAGAATTGATACTGATGTTGATGTATGGTACGAATATGTTGCAGATGAAAAGATTATTTAAAAACATGCAGTAACTCAATATTGTGGACTCATTCTTCCAATTGGAAACGGGGACACAATATTTGAAAAGACAAAAGTATACGATAACACTTTACTTGAAAGTTCGCATTTATGGAGTTCATATATACGTCAGACTACAATCACAAATCCGAAAACTTACTTTTTTTGGTATTATTCTACCAAAGATGTAAGTGATACTTTGTCATATAATGGTAATTCGAAATGTGTTTATGAGTATACTTTTGTTCATGATGATGTAATTCCAATTGATTCGTGGGAACAATCTTTCGAATTAATATTTTAGAAAAGGGGAGAGTGGTTATATGAAAATAAATAGTAAAGTCTTGATGGTTAGTATTTTTGTAGTAATATTAATTAGCCTTTTTATTGCTGGTTCCTTTGCAACTGGAAACAGATTAAAAATATCGGATTTCATTTTCCAAAAATCGACTGAAACGAATTATTCTGAGATGAAATTTGGGAAATTTGGGGATTGTTATGAGGTGAATAATGATGAGTTTTTGTATCTAAAGCATAATATTAAGAGTGTGCCTTTTAATTATGGAAAACACGATTCTCAAATCAATAAAGAGGCTTTGATTATTCTCAAAACACATATGTTGAGAAAAGAATTCTTGAAAAAAAATGATGTCATAATTTCTAAAGAGAGCATAAAGGATAGTGTAGAATTGATGAAGAATAACTTATATGAAATTGGTTCTAAGGAAGATATTCAGTTTGTAAAAGATCTTATTGAATCTTATGGTGTTAGTGAAGATATCTATTGGAATGCTATAAAATATTATGAAGAAGAAAGACGGTTGGTCAAAGAGTATTTTAAAGAATATGCTGATATTGAGGTTCAAACAAACATTAAAAATGAGGGTGAGTATATTCAAGATTTTATTTTTCTTAATTCAGCTGATGTGTTTGAATTTGATGAGTAAGTTTATTAGTTTAAATACGATATGAAAAAATTTTAAATTTGATACCGTAAAAAGAATAAGTATTTTTAGTCATTATAACCTGCATTCCCGAAACTCATAACGATAAGATATTTTAAAACTTGATAGAACATTGTAAAACTCAATAATTTATTGAGTTTTTTCTTGGCTTCATCATCGTTATGTGGTATAATTGCATAACGATGATGAAGGAGGCTTTATGGCTGCTATTGTATATCAAACAGACAAAAGATCAGGTATTACTTATGCTTACAGATCAGTTTCTCACTGGGATAAAGAAAAACAACAATCTCGCTCTAAAAGAACGCTTATTGGTAGAGTTGATCCTGATACAGGTGAAATAAAACCTACTCGTAAAAGAAAAAATAAGAAAACCACTGAAATTAATATTACAAAATCAAATAAAACTACTGCAAAACATTCTTTTTATGGAGCGACTCTTCTTTTTGATAAAATTGCTCAAAAAATAGGATTAATTGACGATCTTAAAAATTGTTTTCCTGAAACATATAATCAAATATTATCTGTTGCATATTATTTGATTTTAGAAGATAGAA